>DATENM010000017.1 GCA_035275065.1 Blastocatellia bacterium | reverse complement strand
CACTGAAGTACGCCGATGCCGCCATCCGCTGTTGTCTGCTCCTGCGCCAAGTCTTTCATCTCCCTCTGCGCCAGACGCAAGGCCTTGCTTCCTCCCTATTCCGCATGCTGAAGCTCAGGCTGCCTATACCTCATTACTCGCTGCTTTGCCGGCGCGCTCGTCGCCTCAACCTCTCACTCGCTGCACCCCCGGCAAAGCCCATCAAACACCTCGTCTTTGATGCCTCCGGCCTGAAAGTCTTCGGCGAGGGTGAATGGAAAGTCCGCACTCATGGCCAGGATTATCGCCGCCGCTGGCGCAAACTCCATATCAGCATTGACGCTGACTCGCAGCAGATCACCACCGCTCTGCTCACCGACGCCAATGTTGTTGATCCTCGCATGCTGGCGCGCCAGCTTCAGCAGGTCGAGTCGCCCATCGAGCGCATCTATGGCGATGGCGCCTTCGACGCACGGCAATGTTACCGGGCCATTCACCAGCCTGGAGCGAGAGCCATCATCCCGCCGCGCAAAGGCTCGACACTTTGGCAAGACAGTGATCTCAAAGATCGCAACCGCAATCAGCGCGGTGTCCAAAAGCATGGCGCGAAGGGCTGGAAGAAACGTTCAGGTTATCACCGGCGCTCGCTGGTCGAGACGGCCTTCTTCCGGCTCAAGACGATCTTCTCAGAGCGGCTGCGCAGCCGGCGCGATGACACGCAAGCGACAGAGGCGATGATTCGATGCGCGGCCTTGAACCGGATGACGGATCTCGGCATGCCTGAGAGTTGCCGAATCTGAAGCCGAGCTGATGCGGCGGCGCTAGCCTGTTCACGTTCCTGATTTATTCAACAAAGCCTTTCACCTCACGTATCAAGCTTTCCGATATGGAACTGTTACGTTCGCCAGCATCGGGAAATGCTTCTTATTCAGTGTCACCAACACGGCGTTCTTCGACTCGGCAGAAGCTGCAATGATCGCATCCGCCAAGCCAACATTATGACTCTTACGATAGTCTCGTCTGTACAGACCACTTTGGATAGCAATGGCTTCGTCAATCAGAACAATTTCAAACGCCTTTACAAAATCATCTAACGCCGTTCGCTCTTCTCCTTCGCGAACACCCGCATAAAGTTCGGCAACGGTTACGGCAGATATGAATACTTGCTCGGTTATGGATTCCAAATACGATACGGCTTCAGTCTGATCTCGCAGGTAATCAATCAGGACATCGGTATCTATCAGTAGGGACATATCGTTGTGTCGTTAAATCCGGTCCCATTCATTTCGGAGTTCTTGCAAGGAGGGAAGGTCTTGCCGGTCTTTCCAAATTCCTCTTGCCTTCTGCATCAACCTACGCTGGTCTTCGTTTTGAAATTGTGCGATGAATTGATCAAGCGCCTCACGGACCAATTCGCCCTCGGTCTTTCCCGTACGGCGAGATATTTCTTGAAGCGCATTTCGTTCCTGTTCTGTTAAATTTATCTCTGTATCAAGCATAAAGAGCCTCCAAACGAAGTTGATGGTAATCTAACGAGCCTTGGATGAGCAAGCAGGCCACGAAGCGCGGCTCACATGGTTTCTCGCTACACCGCCCGTGGCCCCGCTGAACGCGGGCGTTAGACGTCTATTGGCGACCTATCAGCCTATCGTATTCTGCATGTGAGCCAATCCAGAACCATACCAAATCATTCTCATCTTCTACGGCGAGGGCTCGGTAATGTAGGCCAACCCGCACTGACCATAACCGACCTATCTTCTTTAAGTGTAGCGATGGATGTTGGGAATCCTGTTGCAGCAGGGCATAACATCTGTCTGCCAACCTCTGTACTTCATTTGGAAGTTGGTGGTAACAAAACCAGAAGCGGGGCGTCGCGCGATGTCTCACAGGTCAGTGCAGCGCCCTTCTCGTAAATCCTGCAAGGCCTCGTCTGCGAGTTTATCTAATTGGCCAGCAGCAACATCCGCCTCCATCTGCCTGTCCCACAAAGTTGCATCGAACTCAGCAAACCACTCCCGGAACGCCGTCAAATCTTCTGCGGAGAGATGGCTAACCGCATCTTGAATTTCTTGTACTGAACTCATATCGAGAGATTACTCCAATCCATTAATCAGCGCAATTATTGTGGACGTCTAACGCCTGCGTTTACCGGGCGCGGGCAACGGCCTCACAAAGAATCACATGAATGGCGCTGCCCGCGCTCCGGTGCAACGCCTTGTTGGGCGACGTACGCAAGCCTAATCATGGCGATCCTCTCATGCCACTCGCGGCTGATCACCGCCATGGCCTCGCTTTCTTTCTTCGGCTTCCCTTGCATACCGCCCCCTTGGGCTACCTACCATTTCCGCCCCGCTGATGCATGGCCCTCCGCTAGCCGTGACTCGTGCCGCTCGCTTGCTGCGCCGAGAGGGCCGCGCTGGCTAGACAGAGGTTGGCCCGCAGCGAAGCGGCTCGGCTGCCGGGAGAGGCGCCAAGACGATGCCCAACCTGGCCAAGGCGATTGCTGGTGGTTTGTCGGTGCGGCGCTGGCCTTTGCCTTTGGCCATCACCGCAGGATCGAGTTGCGGACCCAACCAAGCTCGTGGCACCAACCACTTCGCACTTCAGCGACTGTGGAGAAGGCGCCCAACAATGACATGCACCGGAGCCGCCGAAGCGCTGTTCTCATGCTCGGCCAATGCCGTTCGGCGGCCCGGTGATGTCGAGCGTTAGATGCTGATTCGCAATGTTGCGTCCCTGATCATATCTATGAAATGATTTGCCTGAAGTGAGGCGAGATTTATGAGTGCATTTCAAGAAGTCGAAAAATTGTTGGCGCAGATGAGCCGGGCGGAAAAAGCTCAACTTTTACAGTTGGTCGTCCGAGATTTGGGCGAAGCCTTCCCAGGGATTGAGATGACTCCTGGGGTCTGTGGGGGCGAGCCGCGGATCGTTCGTACTCGCATCCCAGTCTGGGTATTGGAACAAGCACGAAGGCTTGGAACGAGCGAGTCTGAAATACTGCGAATCTACCCAACATTGAGAGCCAGCGACTTGGCTAATGCTTGGGCCTATGTAAACTCCCATCGGGAAGAGGTTGAGCGACAAATTCGAGAAAATGAGGCTGCTTAGCTGATGGCGCGGCTCTTTGCGGATGAGAACTTCCCGCTGCCAGTGGTGCTGAGTCTTCGTCGATTTGGACACGATGTCCGGACGCTGCAAGAAGCAGGGATGGCCAACCAATCAATCAATGATGATATTGTCCTGACTGTCGCCCACAATGATGGCAGAGCGGTATTGACGATAAATCGGAAGGACTTTGTTCGATTACACAATTCTAGCCTTGACCACTCGGGTATTATCGTCTGTACATTTGATCGAGATTTTGAGAGACAAGCCAACAGGATTCACAGGGCACTGGAGTCGGAGGGAGTGGCTGGTCAACTCATCCGTGTGAACCGTCCAAACGCATAATGAATGTAGGATAACTGCCCGGCAGCCTCTAACAAGGCGTTGCAGCGAAGGCCGCGAAGCAAGTTGCTTATCAGACTTTGATCGCCGCTCGCGGCCCCGCTGCTGCGTGTGCGTTAGACGTGGCAAGGCAAATTGCTATACGATGCGGAGAGGAGGAAATAAGAATGAAGTATCGAGTGTTGATTGAGCAGGATGAAGATGGGGTATATGTTGCGGAAGTACCTGCTCTGCCGGGGTGTATTTCTCAGGGAGAAACTCGATCCGAGGCTCTAGACAATATCAAAGAAGCCATCGCGGGTTACCTAGAAAGCTTAGAAGCTCATAACGAACCTATTCCCCCTCCGATCTCCGAGGAGATTGTAGAGGTTTCAGCGTGAGTGACTTACCGCGTATTTCTGGACGCGAAGTAGTCAAGGCACTTAAGAAGATTGGCTACGAACAAGACCGGCAGCGAGGTAGCCATATAATACTGAGACAAACAGATTCTCCACACAGGCGAGTGACTGTGCCGGACCATAAAGAAATTGCGAAGGGGACACTGCGGGCGATAATCCGTGAAGTTGGTTTGGCAGTAGATGAATTCAAAGATCTGTTATGACGGACTGAGCCACGTCTAACAAGGCGTTGCAGCGGAGGTCGTGCCGCGCAGTTCTCATGAACTTCAAGTGTCGTTCACGGCCCCGCTGAACGCGAGCGTTGGGCGTCCACCGTGGCGGGTAAGAAGAGAATGAGCAGATACGAATCGGCGGTAAGCGGCTGGGTCTACTGGGTGCTGCCAGCCGCCTTCGTGCTCCACGACGCCGAGGAACTGGCGACGATGCCCGCTTGGGTAGCATCGCACCGCAGCCAAATCGAGACGTTGCTTTCCGCGGTCGGCGCCGGTGATGCGGCCGCCGCGCTACCGACGACATTCGCCCGAGCCGGGGTCGCAATTGGCTGCATGATGATCGTCTTCGTGGTGATTACGGCTGGTGTGTGGTCGCGCCCCGCATCGCCCGTGTGGCGTGTAGCCTATGGTGGACTGCTCGGTGCGTTCTTCCTACACGCATTTACCCATATGGCGCAGAGCGTGGCATTCGGCGGCTATACGCCTGGCGTCGTCAGTGCCGTGGTTATTGTCGTGCCAGCGTCGGTGTTCGTCTATCGGAAGCTGACGCGGCGAGGGGCGCTCAAGAGGCGCCCGACAGCGGTGGCGAGCAGCGTGGCACTGCTGTTGTTTGTGCCTGCGGTGCTGTTGGCCTACACGGTAGCGGCGTGGCTGGCTCCTGGCTAAAGGCCGCCCAACAAGGCGTTGCACCGGAGCCGCCGAAGCGGAGTTCACGTCGTTACCCGCGATGCCGTTCGGCGGCCCGGTGATGTGTGTTCGTTAGGCCTCATATGGTTTAATGACGAAAAGTAGCAAAGCTATAGAAGTAAAACGCAATGCTGTTTGTTATTGCTTTTATACGATCTTACTCGACTTTGACAAGCTTTCCTAATTCTACTATTAATGAATCCGTATGGTAGTTTAAGGAAATAATATGGACCCGAACACAAAAGACTTATTACAACTTATTGCTGCATTTGCTAGCATTCCTTTCACCGTGATAGGTGCAATTTGGGGCGCTGAACGTGGAGCGCGCAGGGCTTACGAGTTGAGTGAAAGATCGGCGCTTGAACGTGATGCTCGCGCTAAAGCAGAGCAAGGAAAACAGCAGGACGAGCAGATTAAATCAGTGCGCCTACTACTCGGACTAGAAATTCGGCAAAACTTTATTGACCTAAGCTGGTTTCGTGACAACCTCAAAGATACATTGGGAGAAGAAATAAGTGCTTATTACGGCCAAGCCATTGCAGATGCGGAAAGGAAGTTAGACAAATATAAGTGGTTTGAAAAGAGGCAACACTTTACTGCTGTATATCTGCCCGACTGGAGCCACCGTTTTTGGTATGGCCAGCAGTCCTCATACTTTTTACCCCTTGCTCTCAGTCAAATGGAAATACGCCAGATTAACTTTTTTCACTCGCAGCTTGACCGATTAACTAGAATAAAAGATGTGCTGACCGAGAAGGCACGCAGACATGACAGAAAGTATTCTCATTTCTCATCAGACGACATGGCTGAGGTGTTGGCAAGCTCTTCTTTTGAAAACGCTGCGCCATATCTCTGGCAAGAATTTATAGCTATAATTGATCAGATTCTCAGCTTAGGTAATCCATTAGCAGCCGTTACGGAAGAAGCTGACGTAGGTGACACAGCCCAAACCGCCGATAGCTTACGGTCACGTTCTTCATCTCTGCAATCAGAACCCTAGACGGGTGTGGCATGATATGACCGCCATTTGGCCAACAAACGATAACCTCAACTCAACCTGAAAACGCTCGTTGTATGAAGGAACAAAAAACACTCAGAATCGTCGTGGCTTTAGCCGAAGACGTAAAAGACGCGAAGAACGACTTAACGGAAGTTGTAGATGAACTGAACCGGGTAGCCCTGGCGGAAAATTGCCCCGTGCAGGCAGAAATTATAGCTTGGTGTTGCGAAGGAAGCTTCCCAGGCTTTTATTGCGAAACCCCCTACTTGCTGATAGAAGAAATCTATCGCTGCTACAGCCCCGACATTATAATTGGCGTTTTTTGGAAGCACTTCGGAACCGATGTCCTGAGTTCCGCATTCGACCTAGAGCAGGAGTATGGCCGCGCTTCAAAGACATGGAGGCAGCCCGATTACTCGCGTGTCTTACTATACCTATGTGAAAAAACGCCTGACCTAAAAAATGATAATGAGCGAATCCAGCGCGAATACTTGATACACTTCCGGGGATTTTTTTCAATAGGCGAATTCTGGTGGCCGTATAAGAAAAAATCCGCTTTCCGCAGAACGCCACACAGCCAGGAGTTGAGCAAGATTGCCTACGACCATCTGTTACAAATCATGCGTAACTGGCAGGCTGAGGGCGCCCTCGTTAGTATAGATTTGAATCCGCCTCCTGATCTTAACCTGCCCGAAGGATGGGAATACATAAGTCGCCGGCAATTGGATGAGTTGCGCGGAGAACTTGCTGACGGCAATAGATTAGATAAAGTTGAAGTAGCGGACTACTTTGATGGCGAAGCCCCGACTTGGAAGGTTGCCGCTTCTGACAGCGTTCCTAGACGACAGATAGTGAAAAGGTTGAGGGGGGAGATAGCCGACGCAGCTTACGCCGGACGTTTACGAGTAACTTTGTTGAGTGGACCGGGCGGGGAGGGGAAATCGACCATCCTGCAACAACTGGTCGTCGATTTAACCTGCCGTTATGCGAGAATACATATAATCTGGCATCGGCATTGGCTTACTCCTTTACCGTCTTCATTGGTGCGACAGCTAATGAAGGAACAAGACCATTTCGTAATCGTCTCGGATAATGCTGAGACGATTGCAAAAGATGTTTACGAGCAAGTACGGCTTATTCGTGATGAACCGCGCTGCAACATTCAGTTTCTTCTCGCCAGCAGGGGAACCGATTGGTTATGGGCGAATGCTCCGGATGAGTTCGAATGGCGCAGGTATCTTGGAGAAAGAGACTTCGTTCGAGAGATGATCAAATTGGACTCGCTGGAAGACGCCGCTGACATTGTCAAAGCCTGGCAAGATGCAGGAAGCCTTGGGCATCTCGCCGAAGTGAGAGAAGAGGATCGCGCCCGGCATTTGTTGGAATTAGCTCGTGGAGAAAGAGCCAGGAACCCTGAGGAAGGCTCACTTTTAGGAGCTATGCTCATAGCCCGCAAGAGTCGAACGTTTTCAGACTACATCAGCGAAATTCTAAAACGGCTCGATATGCAGCAAGCGCCCGGCGGCAGAACGTTAAAAGATGCTTTCGCTTATATAGTTGCTTTGCATGCCGACCAGCGCCCTATACTGTCCAGGCCGGTTTTAAAGCGAGTGATCTCTTGTTCCTGGGAAGACTTTGATGACAAGGTAATCACGCCATTAGCAGATGAAGCGGTGACGGATTCGGGATGGTATATTCTAGCGCGTCACAGGATGATTGCGGAAGTTGCCAAACGAATTTTGTCTGATACGGCCCCTGATAGGTTTAATCGTTTCATTCTTCCCGATTTGCTCCGCGCTGCTCGAATGGATTATCTTGATAAACAAGGCGGCCAGTTGGATGACGAAACGATCAAGCCTTGGAATGATCTGCCCCGCTATTATTTCAGGAGAAAACAGGTCGATTTAGCTGCTCGCTTGGCCGAGGTCCTCGCGGACGTGGAGTCACATGATCCGTTTCCAGTAGTTACATTGGCGCATATTTATCGTGATGCCGAACAGAAGCAGAAAGCCGCAAATACCTTTCGTCAACGTTATAGCACTGTGCAGCCTAACAAGGGTTATTTCTATGAATGGAGCGTCTCAGAAGGGCAGATCGGCAATCACTGTTATAGCACGTGGCTTTCCGGCATCGCATTATCTGATTTCGTTCGCGAGCGACGTCCGGGCGATACACCGGCAGTAATGGTGCTGTCTGGACTTACTTCATCGCTCGGCAAGTTATTCGAGAAGACGGGGGACCCGAGCAACATCAGGTTCTATGATACTTCCGCGATGGTGATATTCATCAAAGCTTGCGCAGGAGCAGCGCAACTAGGTCTCGACGGTAGAGCACACAGGAACCTTAAACCTATGTTCGATCTAGAAGAGTCCAAGAACCATCTTAGAGAAGGCAGAAAACTAGGTGCTGAAAATGGAGTCGGTGCGCTCTCTTCGATTGAAGCCTTACAGAGTATTCGCGAGGGGATTAATCTTGCTTATGTTTTGCAGACAAAAGATGAGGGAGAATTGCCGGATTCACTGCCTGATCCCAATACGCTGAAATTTCAGGATTTGGAGAACCTTTTAGGCATAAACGAAAAGTCCGATGCCCGTCATCAAGATTTGCCTAAACCGCCTAAGCCTAGAACCAGGTTTTAGTGTGACCCCTAAACTTTCGAGGCGTATTTGTGTAGCGCTGCTATCTCACACTTGAAAGCGGCCTAACAATCGCGTGAACCGGAGCGCGCGAAGCGGATTTCTTATGGTTCTTGCCATTGCCGCTCGCGCGCCCGGTTACGCGGGGCGTTGGGCGTCTTGCCCTATGCTAATCAGAATGTGCTATTCTCTCAAGCGAGAGGTGAAAAGATGCACCAAGTTAGTCTGGAAGAAGCAAAAACGCAGTTACCTGATCTCATAGACGCTGCCGTCGGGGGCGAAGAGATCATCATTGCGAAGGACGCTGAACACCTCGTAAAGCTCGTCCCTATCGCGACGGCCAAGTCGCGCCCTCAGTTCGGTAGTGCCAAAGGATTGATAACCATGTCGGATGATTTTGATGAACCGCTCGAAGACTTTAAAGAATACATGGAATGAAACTCCTATTAGACACGCACACATTCCTTTGGTTCATAATGGGCAATCCCAATCTCAGCGTCAAAGCCCGCGCAGCAATAGAGGACTTAGCAAACGAGAAGCATGTAAGTGCTGCGAGCGTGTGGGAGATAGCTATCAAACTAAGTGTCGGCAAGCTATTTTTATCGGCTCCGTTTTCCACTTTGATACCGGACCAGCTCAATGCGAATGGATTTGAGCTGCTGCCTGTCGAAGTGACTCATGCTTCCGCGCTAATCATTCTGCCATTCCACCACAGAGATCCGTTTGATCGACTATTGATAGCGCAAGCTATCGTCGAGCAGATGCGAATTGTGAGTATTGATTCGGCGCTTGACGCCTATCCAATATCACGCTTGTGGTAAAAAAAATTGTTGTTGCGACACGCCGCCCAACAAGGCGTTGCACCGGAGCCGCCGCAGCGCAATTCTCATCCTTTGGCCATTGCCGCGCGGCGGCCCGGTGAACGCGAGCGTTAGGCGCGGGATGGCATCAGTCTAAAGCCAGCTGATAAAATCCTGGCTATGCCAGAAATCAGCAGATTCTTCGGGATAGTCATCGCGATCTATTATAAAGAACATGGCTTGCCCCACTTTCACGCCAAGTATTCCGGTGAAACCGGGGTTTTCACTATCTCCGACTTGAAGCTTATTGAGGGCCACTTGCCCAAGCGTGTCGTCGCCTTGGTACTGGAATGGGCGTTTGAGCATCGAGATGAGTTGATGCAGAATTGGGAGCTTGCGATGGCCATGAAACCGTTGCGGAGTATTCAGCCTTTGCAATAGGAGGTTCGATATGCATTACGTTAAGGATGTGGAATATGTCTCAGGATATAAATTGCTGCTGACATTTGAAGACGGGAGTATAAGGGTGGCTGATCTAGAGCGACATCTAGACGGAGAAGTGTTTGAGCCGTTAAAGGAGATTGACTATTTCAAAAGCGCAACTGTGAATCGAGAATTAGATACAATCGTTTGGGGCAACGGCGCGGATATGTCGCCCGATTTCTTGTATGAAATCAGCGAACCAATCGCCAAGCCAGAGTTATTGCAGACAAGTTGAAGTCAAAGATGAATCAGGGCATAGTTAGCCGAAAACCGCGGCGTTGCTGCATAATTCGATTATTGAGTACACCTTATCTGTAAAGCATCAAACGCGGCTTAGATCGCATCGCTTTCTGGCATTCCCAGATGTGTCATGCGGTTGAGCGCCGCGCATCTCAGGCTCATCTCTGCCGCTTGATTATGGAACCTTCTACTGCTCAACCCGCTGCCGAAGATCGTCTTCTGCCGCATCATCGCCGTCTCTACCAAACTCCGCCGATGATACTGGCGCTCTCGCTTCCACTGTTTTCGACCAACTTGCTTGATCCGTCGCAGGTTGCTGTCTCTGGCGCGGAATCGCTCATCGGCTGGGCGCAATCGGCCTGTCCGTCGCGGCGGGATCACCGCTCTCGCCTGGCGCTCGGCGATGGCCTCATAACAATCCACATAATCGTAGCCGCCATCGCCGGTCACCTGCTCGATCTGGCCGCCGATCTGGGCCAATGAGCCCTTGCACATGGTCGTCGATTCGACGGGGGTGAAAGTCTTCGGCGAAGGCGAATGGAAAGTTCGCCAACACGGCTACACGAAACGTCGCACCTGGCGCAAGTTGCATCTGGGCGCGGATGCGGCGACGGGCGAGATCGTCGCGGCGGTGGTAACGACCAACAACGTCGCCGACTCGCAAGTGCTCGAAGACCTGCTTGAGCAAGTCGGCGGTGAGCTGGCGCAGGTGAGCGGCGATGGCTCCTATGATAAGCGCAATTGCTATGAAGCCATTCGTCAGCGCAAAGCGAAAGCGGCGATTCGGCCACGCCGCAATGCGAAGATATGGCAGCACGGCAATCGCCAGGCCGAGCGCTTGATTCGCGATGAAAACCTGCGACGGATTCGCCAGGTGGGCCCCAAACAATGGAAGCAAGAAGTAGGCTATGATCGGCGGAGTCTGGCCGAGACGCAGATGTTTCGGGTGAAAGTGATCTTCGGAGATCGCCTCAGCGCGCGTCAGTTTGCAGGGCAAGCGACGCAAGTGCTAGTCAGGTGTGCGGCATTGAACCGGATGACGCATTTGGGAATGCCAGACAGTTACGCCGTGTGAGCAGTTGCCGAGTTCGATATTGTGGAAGACTGCTTCCATTTCGATTTACACAACAAAGCCACCGGCAACTATAAACATCGCGTCCCTACAGGACTGCTCAGACAGCCACTCAGCCTTAAAAGAGTCTGAAACCTGCTTGCCGGATTGCATAGTACGCCAGGCCGATAAGCCCCGCACCAAGCAGGAACAGGATGCCGAGCAGCATGAAAACCCAAAGCCAGTCGCTCCACACCGAGCCGCCTTTGCCTTTGGCGTACTGATTCAGCAGGCGCAAATTCTTACTATTCGACTTCCAGGCAAAATCAACGGCGTCGCCGACCAGCGGCAGGCTGCCGAGTAGAAAGTCAACGCCGACATTGAAGACCATCCGTGTGATGGCGCTTTTCGGCAAACCATGTCGGATAGAGGCGAGCACGATGTAAACGCCCACCAGGGTTCCGAGCCAGTCACCGGCCACCGGAAAGAAGAAGCCGATGATCGGGTCAAGCCCGAAGCGCAGGTTGGTGCCGGGGATGCGGATGGCGCGATCCATGAACATCTCAATGCGCTCCAGGTGTGTGTCTATCGGCGCATCGACAATGTCGCGCAGCTTGCCGCGGACGGCGGACTGCACGGGACGTTCGGCAAGCGCGCGGTCGGTGAAGCTATTCGGTTTTTCGGCCATTTTATCCATAATTCAGCGGTTATTCAGGCCCTTCAAGCGTGATGATTTCTGTAGAGAGGTTTGCCTGATCAAGCCTGAGCAGCCCCACGGTACGCGGCAGCTTAAAGCGGCGCGGGCCGGCGCTGCCGGGGTTGAATAATAGTGTGCCGTTGATCTCTTGCGCGTAGGGCCTGTGCGAATGGCCAAAGACCAGCACGTCGGGCCGCACGGTTTCAAGCGTCTGGTAGGCCGATGCGTCCAACTGGTGTAACTCGCCGAACATATGGCGGATCAGCACGCGCTGGCCATTCAATGCTTCGAGGCGCTCTGTCGGGTAAGCGCCAAACCAGTCGTTATTGCCTTCGACCGCAAGGACCGGCGCAATGGCTTCCAGGCGGTGAATGATTTCGAGCTTGCCGATGTCGCCCGCATGGATGATGGCGTCAACGCCCGCGAAGACGTTGATGACCGCCTCGTCAAATAGCCCATGCGTGTCTGAAATCACTCCCAGCTTCAACCTCGCCTCCGCGCCGCGGTCTGTCTTGCGAGCCACACCATAATTCTAGCAGCCGTTGAAGGGTGAGCGAAGCTGAGGAAAGGAATATAAAAAAGGGCGAGCCATAGGATTGCTATGGCTCGCCCAAGGGCAGAGCGACTCCTGTCTCCGCCCATCATTAGCGACAGACAAATCAATCTTCAGTCGGTATCGATAATCCCGGCGCTGCTGACCGTCACGTGATGCGATTCGCGCACATTGCTCAGGATGATCTGCGGCTCTTTCGACTTTGGCGCCAGCACGCCCGCCTTCGTGAAAGTCACGGCAGCGTCTTCGGCAAGGCTCATCGCTTCCGGCAGTTCTTCGGCTTCGCTGCCCTCAAGGCTGCCATTGCCATTGCGGTCAATCCCATAGCGATTGCGCTTGGCGTCGAAGAGGACAGAGACATTCTGCCCGCGCGCTTTTGCAAGCTCCTTCGCCTCCTTCAGCTCGCTGGCCAAACTCTCGGTCGCCCAACGCAAAGTGATCTTCGAATAAGCGATGCGCCCGACTTGAAGGAGAACAAACATCACGATCAACGCACAGAGGCTGCCGACGATGACTTCCATCAGGCCCATGCCCGCTTCACCGGGTTGATGCTTTTGCTTTGCTGATGTTTGCACTTCGTCCTCCGTCGGGGGGCAGACCAGCCGTCAGATGTGCAATTGTCTGGCCACCTCTGGACCTGGGTTAAATGGTTTGCTGGCGGGAGTTATTTGAATTGAAACTGTCCGCCCAAGCGCCGATTCCCGCGCCGCTGTTACGATAGTCAACGGATTAGGTTGATTCCTCCACACCGCCCGGTGTGAGCGATAGCGGGATGCGGCAATGGAAGACTGTGCCGGCGGCGCTGCTGGATTCGACCGCGACGTCGCCACCGTGCGCCATCAGTATCTTCTGCACCAGCGCCAGCCCGATGCCATAGCCGCGTGATTTTGTAGTGAAGAATGGGATGAAGATGTGGTGCAGGTCTTCGCTCGATATGCCGCCGCCTGTATCGCTGACGCGAACGTGAGCAAAGCGCCGGTGACTGCCGGGGTCCAGGCTGCCGTTGATGCGGATCAGTTTTTCGGGCGCATTCGGGTCAATGGCTTCAATGGCGTTGCGAATCAGGTTCAGAAAGACGCGCTGGAGCAAACTCTCGTCGGCGGCCACTTCGTCGAATTCGCCATCTACATGAAGCCCGATGCCGCTGTCGCTTAGTTGGGGGTGCAATTCGTGGACGCAGTGATCGATCAACTCGCGTAGCGCGACCGGCGCAAGGCTGAGTTGCTGCGGGCGCGCGAAGTTTAAGAAATCGGTGACCAGCCGCGTCAGCAATCGCACTTCGTTCAGCATCGCATCGAGCGTCAGGTGCTGGTCGGCGGCAGGCACGGCGCTCGACTGGCGGTCGAGCAATTGCACATAGCCGTGAATCGTCGCCAGCGAATTCTTAAACTCGTGTGCCAGCCCGGCGGCCATCTCGCCAAGGTTGGCGAGGTTTTCTTGCAGGCGTATGCGCTCGCGCAGCTCCAACACTTCGGTGATGTCTGTGAGCAGGCAGAGCGCGCCTTCGACGGTTTGCCCGGCGTCGCTGATCGGCGAAATGCTCAGCCCCAGATGGCGCGCCCGACCGTCGGGAAGCGATAGCACGACTTCTTCGCGGCGGAAGGCGCGGCCCGTTTCCAGGCATTCGCCAATCATCTCGACGAGCCGCGGTGAGAGCTGAAGGAGGGCGCGGTAATCCCCGCCGGGCGCAAACATCGCCGTCCCTGGCTCGTACAGTTGCGCGGTGTTGAGGCGAGCGCCAAGTATTTTCAAGGCGTGCGCGTTCGCGGAGGTGACCGCCCCCGACTGGTCAACCGTCACCAGGCCGCTGGGGATGTTAGCGATCAGGCGCTCGCTCAGCCGTTCGGAGCGTTCGGCGCGGCGTCGTTCCAGCGTGTGCAGTTGCGCCAGCTCACGCTCTTTGGCCTGAAGCTGCTCGACCAGCGCCTGAAAGGTCTCGACGACGAATTCGCTCTCGCTCATCGCCGCCGACGCATGAACAGGACTGTCGCGGGCCGCCTCGACCATGCGCCGATAGGGACGCAGCAGCCAGCGCACCAGCAAGTAGATCATGCACAGCCCGAAGGCCACCACGATCAGTTGATAGCTGAAAAGATAAACGACAACCGGCGAGGCCCCGGCCTGGCCGCGCGCCCTGAGGTAGAGGCCGAGGCTCAGGCCGATGAGCAGCAGCAGGATCAGCGCAAAGGTGAGAATCGCCAGCCGCGCTTTGTTTTCATCTCTGCCTAATTTCATACAGCCGGGATCGTCCGTTCAGCCCGCAAAGTCAAAGCCTGGTCACACCGCTTCTTGAACGAAGCATTGGATATCGAACAAATCGCCTTTGCGATGATCCGCCCAGACGGCTTGAACGCGCATGCCGCAGGCAAGGCGCTCGACCGGCTCGTCGATCAAATGCGAAAAGTAGTTGCTGGCGCCGTCGAGCAGAATCAACCCATAGGTGTATGGCGGCTCGGTCGGCTGTCCGGGGAAGGGCAGATGCACGGTCGTGTAAGTCGCTAGCATGCCGTGGTCACTGACCTCGACCCATTCGCTGGCTTCGACATAACAGCGAGTACAGATGCGCGCCGCGGGAACGATCACCGACGCGCAGCGCGGGCAGCGCGTGCCCATCAGGCGGCGGTGATCTCTCGATTCTTCGAAGAAGCGCGTCAGCGCATGGCCGTAAGACCAGCGGTAGGGAATGCTAATCTGGCCGCGCACCTCTTTGACCGGCGCCGGTGAGTTCTTTTCTTCAGCCATATTCGGGCCGATTACGCGAAAAGATCGCGGAATTTTTGCAGCAGAAACGGATTGTTGGTTTTGACCTTCCCCATGACCAGGTCGGTCATCGAAGGGGTGTAAGTGCCATTGATGGTGCCTAGAAAAATCTCCGCCGAAGTCTTAAGGAAACAATCGGCGTTTTCGACAGTCTTCCCCGGCTGTACGTCGCAGCTTTCGGGCGTCACCAGCACGGTCCACTGCTCGCCGTCAATCGAGAAGTAGAAGGACAGGTTTTCGTCGGCCTTCTCTTGATGAAAGTTGCCGGGCAAGGCGCGGAAAACTTCGCTGACTTCTTTGAATGTTTCCATCTGTGTGCTTGTTCCTCCTGTTGATGATCGCGATTGAGATTCGGTTTTTGTCTCAGCGCCTACATTGGGAGTTTGCTGCTGATCGTCGGCCCGCGCATCTGTCGCATCGAGCGCCACGAAGGTTTCGATGTCGAGCAACACCCCACTGCGCGCGGCTTTGAAGACTGCCGCGACGCGGTCGCCCGCCTTCACCCCGGGCGCGACCATGTGCAGCAGGTTCGTATCCGCGCCGTCCAGTCGGATCAAGCCGAGCGCGTAAGGCGTAGGCGAAGGGCTCCAGGGCATCCTACGCTCGACGTTGGTGATCGCGACAACCGTTCCTTCGCCGCTGAGCGGCACCCAGTCACCGAGCGGTCTGTAGCATTCGCCACAAAGATCGGGCGGCGGTACATAGACCTTGCCGCAGTCCTGGCAACGCGCTCCCACCAGCCGGGCATTCTCTTTCAGCTCCGCGAGAAACCTCCCCGTGGTTGCCCCCGTCGTCCACTTATACGGGATCGTAATGTCGCCTTCTAGAATCATTCCGTTTTAGAGACTATCCCTTCGCCGCGCTGACGATCATCAGCGTGTGAAACTGAATGCCCCCGCCCCAGCCGTGGGCGATGGCCGTGCGCGCGCCGTCAATCTGATGTTCGCCGGCGCGACCCATGACTTGCATCGCGGCTTCAGCCTGCCGCATCATCGCCGTCGCGCCAATCGTGTTAGTCGAAAGCACGCCGCCCGACGGGTTAATCGGCAGATCGCCGGTCATCTCGGTCGCGCCCGATTCGACCAGCCTGCCGCCCTCGCCGCGCTCACAGAAGAACATGGCTTCCGTCCATAACATCTCCTGAAACGAGAATGCCTCGTAAAGCTCGGCAACGTCCAGCTCCTGCCGCGGCCTGGTAATGCCGGCCACTTTGTAAACTTTCTTTGCCGCTTCCATCAACGCCAGCGGGGTTGCAAAGTCGCGGCCGGGGTAATAGACGCCTTCGTTGACCGAGGCGACCGCCTGTATCCACGCCGGTCGCGGATTGAGCTTTTCGGCGCGCGCTTCGCTGGTCAAGACCATTGCGCACGCCCCGTCGGAAGCCGGGCACGCATCCAGCAGCTTGATCGGCGACGACAAGACCGGCGAATTCATCACCATCTCGACGGAGATCTGCGGAATCTTTAGCTGCGCATACGGATTCAGCAACGCGTTCTTGCGATTCTTGACCGCGACCAGCGCGGCCTGTTCTTCGGTGACGCCATACTCGTCCATATACTGCCGCGCTTGAAGCGCCACCGCCGAGGGCGCGCCGCAAGCGAACTGGCGGCCGAGAATCGGGTCGTAGACCGTCGAAAGGCCCAACTGTACGGGCGATTCCGACAGCTTATCGCCGGTCACCGCCAGCACCGTGTCGAACATGCCCGAAGCGATATAGTAAAACGCGCCGATGCCTGTCGAAGCGCCGACCGTGCCGCCTGTGTGTATGCGCATCACCGGCTTGCGCCATGCGCCGGCGGCTTCGGCGCACCAGTGCTCCGGATGATTGACGCCTTCAAAAAGCTCCGGGGCGCTGCCGAAGACGACCGCATCAACCTCTCTGATGGTGATGCCGGCATCTATGAGGGCGCGGCTCGCGGCCTCGTAGATGAGGCCGGGAAAGCTGACGTCGTCGCGCCGCTCTTTGCATTTCGTCTGCCCTGTGCCGATGATGGCGACTCGTCTCACCGCGACCTCCGTCTGATAACCTTTCTTATCCGTGGGTATTCAAATTTCGGTGTTCAAATTAAGGGTGAGCGCCGAGGACGTAGACGATGTTGGATTGCAGCGCCAGCCCTGAAGTCGCGTGCGCCACGACGGTTCGAGCATCAGCTTGATGGCCATCCGCCTGACCGGTCACTTGAAGGGCGGCTTCGGCCAGGCGGATCAAGCCGGTTGCAAAGATCGGATTTGCCGACAGCGCGCCGCCCGAAAGATTGACCGGCAGGCGGCCTGTCCCGTTTACGCCGGTCGCGCCCGAATGCAAGAGGTCGCGCCCTTTACCTTTGTCGCAAAAGCCGAGTGCTTCATAGACCATCAACTCTTGAAAGGCGAACGGCTCGTGAATCTCTGCCACGTCAATCTCAGCGCCCGGACGGCTGATGCCGGCCATGTCATAGGCCCGCTCCGCGGCGAGATGCGCCGAGCGAATCTCTGCCAGGTCGCGGTGGCCCAGGTAGTAACTGTCTGTGCAGAAACCGAGGCCGCGAATCCACGCCGGTTTCAAGCCGTACTTTTTCACCGCTTCTTCTGACATCAGCAGCATGGCGCAACAGCCATCCGTTATCGGTGAGGCGTCGAGCCGTTTAATTGGCGTAGCGATCATGGGCGAGGCCATCACCTCAGCAATCGTGTATTCGCCTTTGATCTGCGCAAAAGGATTGCGCATGGCCTGGCGGCGATTCTTGACCGCGACCAGTGCCGCGTCTGCTTCGCCCGCGCCGTATTGCGAAAAGTAGCATTGCGCTTGCAGAGCCGCCGCCGTCAGCGCCTCGACGCCGAGCGGGCGAAGGTAAAACGGGTCGGCCATCATCCCCGAATAATGCTGGGGCGAAGAATCGGATGACTTGCTGTAGCCATAGACCAGGATCGTATCAAAGGCCCCCGCGGCGATCCGCATGAAGGCGTAACAGGCCGCAAACGCGCCGTCATCTTCGACCTTCGATTCCTCCTTCAAAAACGCGCCGGCGTATTCTGCCGTGAAGACGTTCGAGATGCTGCGCCCATCCATCACGTCGTCGCCCGCGCCCATAACCATCTCAACATCGCTGATCGTCAGCCCGCTCTGTTCGAGCAGCGCCGTGACCGTTTCAAAGATCATGTCTTCGACGTTTTGATCGGCCTTGCGCCGCTCATGGACGGTCTGTGCCGACCCGACTATGGCAACTCTTCGCATAGCTTCGCTTCTCGAATACCATGTAGCGCAATCTGTTAGCTTGCGCGAGCCGATGCGCAAGCTAACAGATTGCGCTACATCGCAAACGCAATCGAAACCTCTCTAGTCCGTTCACCGCCACTCGCCTTGGAGGACGAAGGCGGCCCAGAAATAGGGCGCGGACCATTGTTTATGATCGAGCATTTTCAACTGCGCGTCGCGCAAAGACTCGGATGGCGTCTTCTCTTTTTTGAGCAGCTTCTTATAGAAATAACCCATCAGCTCGGCGGTGGCGGCATCGTCAACGTTCCAGAGACTGACGACGACGCGCGCCGCGCCGGCGTACATCAGCCCGCGCGTCAGGCCGATCAACCCTTCGCCGCGCACTTCTTGTCCCAGTCCTGTCTGGCAGGCGCTCAACACAACCAGCTCGGCAGGGAGCTTTAAGTTATAAAACTCGTCGGCGACCATAAACCCGGATTGTTGCGTCCCGCCAGGGTCCACGAGCGACAGCACGATTCCCGACGATTCCGGGTGGACGCTGTTCAAGAAACCATGCGTCGCGATGTGAATGTAACGGTAGCTACTCAACTTGTCGCTCGTCGCCAGTTGTCGGCTGGCGTCGAAGTCGAGGGCTTCGAGCCGCTCGCTTTCAGGGACGTACTGGGCAATCGATTCGGCTTCGCGCCGAGTCTCAGGCAAGCGATTGATGCGAGCCGCGCCCGTCCCGCCACTGACATCGGCGGCCGCCGTGCCGAGCTTGACGCTCAGGCCGCGCTCGTCGTCCACAGCCGGCTGTGGACGATTACCGCTACGACTACCCGCGCCTTTGACGCGCGCATCGGTTTGATCAAAAACCGGGTCCGCGAGAATGGCGAGGGTGTTGGGCGCGGGCTGCCGGTTGGCCGTGTCGCGTCGCAATAGAGCCAGCGTCGAGGCCGATGGCAGCATGACGATCTCGTGCCGGGCGACCATCGGCCTGTGATGAAAGGCCGGTTCTTCCGAGTGCGCTTTCGGCAGCGGCAATGCGGTGAAAGGAACATAGTTCAGCGCGCCGTCGGCAACAATCAGCAGGCGATTGTGATGGAGCTGTCGCGCAACAGGCGAGAGCAACATTTCGCTCAACTGCCGCCCGGTCGTCGTGAAGTCTGCATCCTGTTTGGCGAACTCCTGCGCCCTCAAACCGCGTTGATCGGCGCGCGCCCGCAGCTTATTGCTAGGGTCTGTGAGCAAGCCGTAATAGCGCCGCGCCACGGCTTCGATCTCGGCGCGCCCAGGCAACTCATAACTCTTGATGTCATCACTGGTGACGGCCCAGAGAAAGCTGCGCTCTGGCCCGAGCCAGTATTCGAGCAGCATGGTGTCGTCGTCGAGCACCTGTTTTTGAATCTGCGCGACGGTCAAAGGCTGTGGCTGGGTGAGCGCCGCATAGCGCGGGCTGCGCGTGCGGATTTCATTCTCGACTTCGACGAGCTGCGCCTTGATGGCGACCAGATCGTTTTCGATGGCATCGGCTTCGATCTCCGTATGCGCGCCGCTCAGCAGCAGCAATTGCCTTTGCGCCTTCTCGTTGAGCCCGCGCCGCAAGCTGCGCTCTTTTTCCAGGAGCGCCGGCTCGACGCCCTGGCGGATGTCTGCGTGGGCTTCGGCCAGCAAGTCGAGCAGACTGCGCGCCCTGGCCCGCTCGCTCGTCTCAAGCGCCGCGGCGGTGTAGCCGCTCAACGGCTTGAGCGCATGCAACTTCATAAGCAGATCGATATAGAGCCCATAAAACTGCTGCACATAGGCGAAGTAACTGATGCGCAGGTCGGCCTGCTTCACTTCACTGCGCACGCCTTCGATGATCTGGATGGCCGCTTCAATTCGCTTCAATGCCTGATCGAGCTGGCCGCGCCCACGATGGATCAGTGCCAGCGTGTAGAGCGCCTCGATCTCAGTTGAACGATCACGCGTTTGCTGCACCAGCGCCAGCGCCGCCTCGATGGCCTGTTGTGATTTATCAAGGTCGCGCATTGCGCCATAGGTCTTGCCTAGGCTGACGAGCGTGAGCGCTTCGAGGTTGCGATTCTTGATCTCGCGGGTTGCCGCCAGTGCCCGCTCGCCGAAGTCGAGCGCTTTCGGATAGCTCTTCTGTTTGCGATAAACTTCGGCCAGATTGCCGAGCGTCGCCGCTTCACCAGCCCTGTCCCTGGTTTGCTGATGAATGGCGAGGGCGCGCTCAAAATAATCGAGCGCCTTGACTAGCTCGTCCTGCGCTAAGAGCGCCTGACCGATGTTATTCAATGCCAGTCCGGCGCGCCGTCGGTCGCCGGATGATTCGAAAATGGCGAGCGCCTGGTTGTAAAGCTCTAAGGCTTTCGGCAGGTTGTTCAGGTAAAAGTAAACCTGCCCCATGTTGTTGAGGGTCTGCGCGTCGAACTCCTTTGGCGAATTCGCCTCGCGGTCGGTCGCCAGCACCTTTTGGTAATAGTCGAGCGCCTCTTGAAAGCTGCCGCGAACCCGGGACACCAGCGCCATGTTGTTATAGATGGTGGCGACGCCCGCAAGGTCATGCTCGGCCTGAAAGAGCGCCAGCGATTGCTTGAAGTATTCAAGCGCGGGGTCGCCATTGCCGCGCTTGCGATTGACTTCGCCGATCAGGTTCAGCGCATTGGCCTCGCCGCGACGGTTCTTGGCTTCGCGGAAGATCGGCAGCATCCGATTGTAGGTCTCGATTGCCGCATCCATTTCGCCCTTGGCTTCATGAAGCTGGCCAATCAGCCTGAGCGTTGTCGCCTGTTGATCGCGGTCAGGGATTTTTTCGGCCAGCCGCAGCGCCTCGTTGTGACTATCGAGCGCCTTCTGCCATTCGGCGAGCTGGCGATAAGTGAGCCCGAGGTTGTTATAAAAAACGATCTTCGAGCGATCATCAAAGGCGCCGAAATCCGTGCGCGCCCGCTCGAAGTATTCGAGCGCCTTCTTGTAGTTCGCCGTCGTGCGGTAATAGTTGCCGATGTTATTCAAGCTTTCGCCGCGGCCACGCCCATCCCCGACTTCTTCATAGATCGTCAGCGCTCGCTCGTAGTATTCCAGGCTCTTGTCTTTCTGCCGCAGGCTGTCGTAAGCGATGCCCATGCTGTTTAACACATTGGCTTCGGCGCGACGATCCTGACGGTCGCGCAGGATAGGCAGCGCCTGTTCATAGTAGCCGATAGCGTCCTGATGCTTGCCGGCGGCGCGCAGCGCTTGCGCCAGCTCGTAAAGTGTCACCGATTCGCTTTTCTTATCGTTGGCCGCGCGCGCCTGTTCGAGAGCGCGTTGATAAACCGGAATGGACTGGGCGCGCGCTTCGCGGGTCTGCGCTTCTTGTAATCGCTTGCCCTCAGTTAAGAGCTTGACCACCTCGACGCGGGCGGCATCTTCAGCCGTCGCATCGCGCGAGTCTTCGAGAGTGATGACAAAGCTGCCGGGCCCGGTGCCGGCAGCCCCGCTCACTTCGATCTGATACCGGCCCGCCGTTTCAACGATGGCGGCAAGTGATTCATCGCCATCGGGGTTTTTATTGGCGTCAGTCTCTTGAATCCGTGTTCCATTGGCGGAGAGCAAGGCAATGCCGAGGTTGATGCCCCGTTGTCGGACGCGGACGCGAATGAATTGTTTGGCGTTGATGTCCAGGCGATAGAGCCGCGTTTCGCCCGCCGCGATAGTCGCTTCTGTCGGCTTATGCAATTCCAGTTTTGCCGGGCTTGTCGCCTTCTGGGCGCCGTTGATAACGGCTGAAGCCAGCAATAAGAAAAGCGCGATTAAGATTGTCCATCTTGAAGCCCGAATGGGTTGCCTGAAAAAGCAGCGCACGCGTGTCCCTTTGTTCATCTGGCACCTGTTCTGGCCGGCGATTCAATTCTGAGGCGATACGACACGCCGTCACTAGCCGGCTCGTCCGCTTGTAAACTGCTTGATTAACTCCCTGGCGATGACCATCTTTTGCACTTCACTTGTTCCCGCGCCGATGGTTCCGAGCCGCGCATCGCGATAGAAGCGCTCCGCCGGGTAATCGTGAATGTAGCCGTAGCCACCAAAGACCTGAACGGCATCGTACGCCACACGAATCGCGGCCTCGGTCGCCCAGAGCTTGGCGATGGCGGCTTCCATCATCGCCCGCCTGCCTTGCTGTTTGAGCCAGGCGACGCGGTAGACCAGCAGCCGCGCGCCTTCGACAGCGATTTTCATGTCAACCAGCTTATGTTGAATGGCCTGGAACTCGGCAATCGGTCGCCCGAATTGCTTGCGCTCACGGGCATAGGCGGTCGAGCATTCGAGCATGTACTGCATGCCGCCAATGATCGGCGCGATCATGCAACTGCGCTCCCATTCGAGGGTTTCTTTGCCGACCGCGAGAAAGCCCATGTCTTGCGGGCCGAGCAGGTTCTCTTCCGGCACCTCGCAATTGTCGAACGATAGCTCGGCCGTTACCGATGTGCGGTTGCCCATCTTCGGCAAATCCTTGCCGACCGTTAACCCCGGCGCACCGCGTTCGACGATGAAGGCAGAGATTCCCTGATTGCCGGCGCCTTTGCGTGTGGCCGCGAAGACCACGAAGAGGTTGGCGATGGGCGCATTCGTGATGAACATCTTCGAGCCGTTCAGGTACCATCGGTCGCCGTGTTTCTCGGCAAACGTCTTCATCGCTGCGGCGTCCGAACCGGAGCCCGGCTCGGTCAGCCCGAAGGCTCCGACCCATTCACCCGAACAGAGCTTCGGCAGATACTTTTCCTTTTGCGCGGCGTTGCCAAGCAGCCAGATGGGGACGCCACAGAGGATCGTATGGGCTCCCCAGGCGAGCGGTGTCCCGGCATCAACGCCTGCGGCGGCGACCGCTTCCATGGCCAGGCAGGTGGCAAGCGGGCTCGCCTCGCTGCCGCCATAGCGTTCGGGGAAGGGCAGGCCGAGCAATCCCATGCCGGCCATATCGCGCCAGTTCTCCCAGCTAAACTCGCCGCGGGCGTCTAGCTCCTGGGCGCGCGGTTGTAGCCGCTCGCTGGCGAATTGATAGACTGCCGCCTTGAAGTCGAGATATTCCTGCGGAATCGAAAAATCCATAATCGCCCGCTGAATGCATTGATGGCGCGCTGAATTGCCCGGAAACTGTAGCACGATTGACGACCAGAGACTAGAGGCGAAGAAGAGATGTAGCGCAAGGCGGTTAGCTTGCGCGAGGCGCTGCGCAAGCTAACCGCCTTGCGCTACACCCGATTGCAATCCTACCTAGTCACTCGCCTCAATCCCTTGATACTCGTCGTCTTCGATCAAGGCCGATTGGCCCTGGTGGTCAGCGGCGCGCACGGTCAGTGTGGTGTCGGCTACAAAAGATAACTTGCCGGTTTTGGCATAGCGCGCCGGCACGGCGTGGACGCGGAAATAGGTGCCGATCAGTTCCAGCGACAGGCGGTAGCCGGCGCTCGATGGGATGGTGATGTTGGTGAAATTGAGAACGCCCTTGCCGCTGCGCAACACTTGATCGATTTCCGATTTGATTCGCTTGGCGAACTCCCACAGCGTCACCGCGGTGTTGTATTCGTTTTCGCTCATGCGGCGCTCTAGCCGATCCTGGTAGTAGCGATAACCATACCAGCCGATCAGGGCCAGCGCCGCTGCGCCAAGAATAATCAGGAGGATTGCCATACTCTTTGCCTGTGTCTCCGGGGAGTCTATCAATGCGGTGAGGCGAGCGCGCCGAATCGCGGCTCTGCGCATGGGGTTCTCAAGCGCTCATATTAGCCGCAATAATGGCCTTGAATCAACCGCCGGGCAGCAATTTCGCCTGGCCGTACCGGCGTGTTAGAATTGCTGCTGAACAAACAATCCTCACCCGGAGAAGAGGGATCACAGGTCACAACGCATGCTGATCAGCAAAGTCGAGCTAGAGAACATCAAGAACTACGAGGAAGCGAGCTTCGAGTTCGAGCCGGGCGTCA
Organism: Blastocatellia bacterium; assembly: GCA_035275065.1. Lineage (NCBI taxonomy): Bacteria > Pseudomonadati > Acidobacteriota > Blastocatellia > Blastocatellia bacterium. The sequence goes on along the minus strand of DATENM010000017.1, from coordinate 62,691 downwards.
CAGCGATCAGCGGGCCGAACGGCGCCGGCAAGACGACGATTATCGAGGCCATCGCCTGGACCCTCTTCGATCAATTGCCCTACAAAAAAGAAGACTTCCTGCGGCGCGGCGCCAAGAAAGGAATCGCCCGCGTCACCTTTGTTTCGTCGCAGGACGGGCGCCAGTACACCGTGCATCGCGACACCTCGACGGGCTATTACATCTATGACCCCATCACCAAGCTGCGCCTGGTCGAGCAGAAGCAACAGGTGGCCGGCTGGCTCAAGCAACACCTCGGCGTTGACCCGACGACCGACTTGAGAACCCTGTTTACCTCGACCATCGGCGTGCCGCAAGGCATGTTCACAGTCGACTTCGCCGAGCAGCCGGCGCGCCGCAAAGTGAGCTTTGACCGTGTGCTGCGGGTTGATGAATACCAGCGCTCCGCGGACGACTTAAGATCGCTGGTCAAGCTGATCGAAGGGCGCGATGCCGACCTGCGCGAGCGCATGGCGCGCATCGAGGGCGAGGTTTCGAAGCTCGATGAGTTGTTCGCCGAACGTGCGCGCTTTGAGTCGCTCGCGGCGCAGACCAGGGCCGAGCTTGGGGCGGCGCAGGCAGGGCGGGAGCGGGCGAGCCGCGAGCTTGAGCGGCTGGGCACGCTGCGGCAACGAATCGAGCGTTTGACCGCGGAGATTGTCGGATTGCGACCGCAGGTTGAGCAACTGGCGCGGCGCACCGCTGAAGTCGAGGCCGAGGTGGCACGCTCACGCGAAGCGCGCACGGTCGTCGAATCGGCGGCGGCGGGCTATGCGTCCTATAACATCGCTTATTCGCGCTTGCGGGAGCTTGAGCCGCTGGCTCTGCGTCGCGACGAGGTGCGCAAGGCTCATGCGGAAGCCGACCATCAGCGCATACGGCTGGAAGCGACCATTCAAGGGCAGCGCGAGAAACTGGCGCAGATTGATCTCGGCAAGTCCGAGCTAGCGCGCCTCGCGCCGCTCGTCGGCGAGCAGGAAGGACTTGAAGCGCGGCGCGCAGAGATACAGACGGCGCTCGGCGAAATGAAGGCGCTCTCTCGCCGCTTGACCGTCGCTGAAAACGACTTGCAGAAGTTCCGCGGCGAATGGCGCGACGTTACTCAACGAATCGAGGAGGCCGAGAAACTGCGCGAAGTCGCCGAACGCGTCCCGACGCTTGAACAAGAACGGCGCGACACGGAGGCGGAGTTGCGCGAAGCGCGGGTGCAGCATGAACGACTGATCGAGCGGCAAAAAGAGATGCAGCGCGCGCAAGCAAATCTCGCCAAGCTGGCCGGCGAGCTACAAACGATTGACCGCGAGATCGCTGCCGGGTTGCGCGCTGAAGAACTCGCCGCCAAGCTGCCACGACTCGAAGAAGAAGAGCGAACGCTCATCACTCAAGCCGCTAACCTGCGGGCGCGCGTCGAACATGATGAAGAGATTGTCGCGCAGGCCAAAGGCGGCTTATGCCCGCTGCTGGCCGAACGCTGCTTGAACATGAAAGACGGCCAGGGGCTCGACCAGTTTTTCAAGTTGCAGGCCGGCAGCGAGCGCGAACAGCTATCGAGCGCCGACCGTAAGCTGAAGGCGTTGCATGTTGAGTTAAAAGAGGCGAAGGCGGCGTTGCGGTCGGCGACGGCGCTGGCCACGCAACGCGTTCAGCGCGAACGCTACGCGCAGGAGCAGGAGATAGAGCGCAAGAATGCGGCACGCCTTGAGCGCGAGGTTGGCGGCGCAAAGATCAACGCGCAGACCATCCGGCAGCTTGACGAGCGCCTCGTCCGAATCGAGCGCGAGATGGCGGCGGCGCGTGAAGCCAAGGCGAAATACGACAAGCTCGATCTATTGCGCGAACGGTTGGAAGCTTTGAAGGCCGAAGGCGGCGAAAAGCGCGAAGAGGTTGCGACGCTGAAGCAGCGACTTGAGCAAACGGACACTTTGAATCATGAAGCGGCGGCAATCGAAACGCGGCTCGCCGCATTGGCCGATCCGCGGGGCCGCTCGCGGCTGCTCGCCGAAGCCGTCGCCAGAGAGGATGACCTGCGGCTTCAGCTTGAAAATTTTGAAACGCAGCAAGCGCAAAACGCGGCGGCGTTGAGGGGGCTTGAGACTGAGCTTGCCGAGTTCGCCAACCTCGACGAAGACCTGGCAAACGAGCGGGCTCGGCGCGCGGGCTCTGAGAGAGATTACCGAGCTTATGTCGAGCATCAGCCGGTGGCCGAATTGTTAGAGGCGCGCGAGGCCGAGTTGCAGCAGATCAACGAAGACCTGACAGCCCGCCGCGCGCGCCTTACCGCAATGGAAGGCGAGTTGAGCGAAGTCAACGTGGCTTACGACGAATCGGCGCACATCGAGACCCGTGCGCGTCTCGAATCGCTGATCGAACAGGTCGCCACGCTCGGCTCACAGTTGGTCGCTACAGAGGCGCGTCTGGGCGAGCTCAATGGTGAAATTGATAAGCTGATCGCCGCCAAGAAGCAGCTCGAAACACTCGCCGGCGAGCGCCAACGTTGCGAGCAACTGCACGCGCTTGCCGATTTCATGCGCGACCTGCTCAAGAAGGCGGGCCCGTTCATCACTGAAGCGCACCTGCAATCGATCTCTATCGAAGCCAATCAACTCTACCGCGAAATCACCGGCAACCCGATGGTGACGCTGCGCTGGGATTCGGGCTATGAAATCGTTCTCGAAGAAGACGGCCACGAGCGTCCCTTCGCCAGCCTTTCGGGCGGCGAGCAGATGGCCGCGGCACTGTCGGTTCGGCTGGCGCTGTTGAAAGAGCTATCCGACATGCGCATCGCCTTCTTTGATGAGCCGACGACCAACATGGACGAAGAGCGGCGGCGCAACCTGGCGCAACAGATTGGCCGCATCCGCGATTTCGACCAGCTCTTCGTCATCAGCCACGACGATACCTTCGAAGGCTTCACCGACCGCGTTGTCGCGGTGAAAGCCAGCTGACAACGCAATGTCCCAGAGGGTTATGGCCAGACTGCCAAGACGGCTGTTCAATCTCACAAGGCGAACCGAATCGGTGGTCCGGGATGTCCTGCTGGTTGGCTTCCTGGCGCTGCTCGCGCTGGTCACGATTCTCGGCTTCACGGCCTACCGCAGCTTTGTCGAGATGGAGGCGGAGGTCACGCTGATCCGCCAGACCGAAGTGAGTCGCGAGCGGGTCGTCCGCCGCGTCAGCGAAACCGCCGGGAAGATTCAATCCCAGGCATTGACTGTGCTGGCCAACGGCGACCAGCGGCTGCTGGCGTTCGCTGCGCGCCAGCGGCTCAATGACCTGAAGGCCGAGATGGATGCGCGCATCGTGGACGCCAAGCCTTCGGCCATCACGAACACGGAGGCATGGCGCGAGTTCGAAGCCGCTTTTCAGTCGTATTGGGAGAAGATCAATTCGCCTGTGCCTGTCGGATGGTTCGAGGAGCGCGAGCGCATGATGAATGCTCTGGCGGCGCTCGACCTGCTGGTGACTGAAGGCCAATTGGAGAATGATAAACGCATTGAAGACCTGGGCCGGCGCGAGCGGCGTAAAGAATTTTCGGTGACGCTGCTCGTCCTTGCTGTCAGCAGCATTGTGGCACTTCTAACGCTCTACGAGATTCGCCGCATCCTCAAGCAACTGAGCGGCGCTTACGCCGAAAGCTCAGAGTCGCGCGATTACCTGCAATCCTTGCTCGACAGTATGCATTCAGGCGTGATCGTCCTGACCGAGGAAGGCCGCGTCGAAACGATCAGCGAATCTTTCCGGCGGCAGACCGGCCTGCAATCCGCCGCCGGCCAGCATTATACTGAGCTTCTGGCCGGAAACGATGAGATGGTCGCGCTGGTCGCCCGCAGTTTGTCTGCGACCGAGCAGGCGAGCCATTACCAGGGCCGTTTGCAGGGCGATAGCGGCATGCTGTTGGACGTCTTCAGCTCGCCGCTGATGTTAGGCGATACCCCGCGTGGCTTGATTCTGGTCTTTGTCGATGTGACTGAGGAAGTGCGGGCGCAAACCGAATTGCAACGCAACCGCGCCTTGAGCGCCATCGGCCAGATGACTGCGCAGATCGCCCACGAGATCAAAAACCCGCTCGGCAGCATCCGCTTCGCCGCCGAAGTCTTGAAGCGCCAGCCTGAGGGCAAGAGCTGTGACCTGGAGACCGTCGCTGTCATCGAGCGCAGCGTTGACCACCTGGCAACCGTGGTGGCCGAGCTATCGGATTATGCGAGGCCGAAAGAGTTGCAGAAATCGCCCTTGAACCTGAATCATCTGTTGGACGAGATTGTCCCGATGGTGGCCGACCGGCTGGCGGCAAAAGGTATGGAAATCAAGAGGCAATACGCCAAGCAATTGCCGGCGGGCCAGTTCGACGAGACCGAGCTGAAGAAGCTCTTCTTGAATCTGATAATAAATGCTATTGAAGCCAGCGAGCCAGGCAAAAGCGTCGAGTTGCGCACGAATTCTGACGGCAATGGTCAGGTGATGGTCGAGATCGTTGACCACGGCGCAGGAATGGACGCGGAAACCCTGCGACGCTTATTCGAGCCGTTCTACACGACCAAAGAAAAAGGCACGGGGCTCGGAATGGCCATCGCCCGCAAGATCACTGAGCTACATCAGGGCGAGTTGAGCGTCCGCAGCCAAAAGGGGAAGGGAACCACCGCCACTGTGCGATTGCCGATCAACGGCTAAAGGCTTGCCGTGTGGCGCAATCTAACAGATTGCGCCACACCGTCCCCTCAGTGTTCCAGCCCGAAGGAAACTTGATGCTGACTCTGGCCAGGGGTGTTACTATTCTTTGAGGCATTTTCTCTGGGCAGGCATTTATTTGCTCGGGCGGACAACAGACGGCACACCTCGGATCGTCACAAAGAATCAGAGAATTGTCATCCCAGACAAAATGCCGGGAGGTCAGGCTTATGAGTAACCGATGGATTGGAAGAACGTGGCTGGCTTGTTTGCTGCTGGTGTCGCTGCTTGCGAGTATGGACGCCGCCGGGGCAATACAGCAAAATCGCCCACGCTATGGCGGGCGACAAACGCCGGTAGGTTCCGGGGTCATTCCTGAAAACACAGTCATTAGCGTGCGAATGGATTCAACGCTGACCTCCAAATCCAATCGTGTCGGCGACCGCTTTACCGCGACCGTTACAGTCCCTGTCATCATTGATGGCGCGCGGGTAATCCCGGCGGGCGCTATCGTCGAAGGCCACGTCACACAGGTGACGCCGGCCCGACGCATGGCCCGCTCCGGAATCATCGCCGTCGAATTCGATAACCTGGTATTACCCGACGGCAGCCGTCTGGCGCTCGATGCGTCGCTGACTTCGGACGACCCTGAGATACGCCGACAGATTGACGACGAGAATCGCGTTTCTGGCCGCAATGATCGGCGGACGGGGGTGTTTATCGGCGGCGGCGGCGTGATCGGCGCCGTGCTTGGCGCCATCGGCGGCGGCGCAAAAGGCGCAGTCGTCGGCGGCGCGGCTGGAGCCGGAGCTGTCATCGCCAGCGTTCTCTTTTCGAAGGGTGAAGAAGCGCGTGTGCCGAGCGGTACGCCTTTTGGAGTCCAGTTGCGTCGCACACTGGCAATCCAGGGCGGAACCGCCAGCGACCCCGTAGCGACCAATAATCGAAATGATAATACCTATCCCGATCAGCGCGACCCTGTGGTGACGGACAATCGAGCCGGGCGGCAGCCGGACGAAACCCAGCCCGAACGCCAGCCCCGTGATGACCGGCAGCCGATTGATGACCGCGCATCCCGGCGGCCTGTGGAGGCCGAGCCAGAGCCGGAACCGGCGGACACACAGCCTTCACGCCAGCCTGCCGAGCCGCCTTCTTCGAGGCAACCGGTTGAACCGACTCGACACGAGAATGCGCCGGATCGTGATGAGAACGATAGCGCCGGCGCGCCACCTCCGGCAGCCGCTGAGCCTTTGCCGTTGAATTCGCCCGAAATGACACGGCGAGCGCAGGCCGCCTTACGCGACGAAGGCTACTACGAAGGCGAGGTTGCCGACCAGTGGTCGCCACGTTCGACGAATTCTCTGAAAACTTATCAGCGCGAGCATAAGCTGCCGGAAAGCGGCACGCTCGACGACGCCACGGCAAAGAATCTGGGACTCAATGGCGCTCGTCCTGTAAGCCAGGTAAAACAACCGCAGAAGCCATCGGTAACGCGCCCCGAGACCCGGTCAACCCAAGACACGCTGCTCGCCAATGTGCTATCGGCGACGGCAACGCGCGCCGTTGATGGCGCAATCTATGTGCTGATGAATGTTCAGGCGAATACCGGCGGCTGGCGCTGGTACGGCGATTCTGTTGTCAATGGCGACACCCTTGACGTTTATGCGCGTGCCGTCCGCCCGACAGGTATGGTGACGCAGGCCCTGACGCGGGGCAAGATCGAGCTCACTGTGCGTGAAGGTGTCCAGCACGTCAGGCGCGTGGTCATCCATTCTGCCGGAGCAGATCAAGAAATCGCGCTCGGCCGCGCAACGCCGGCAGCAACTTCGAATCCCGATTCAACCAGCTCACCGGCCGGAGAGACGCTGGCGAATATGGTCAGGAGCATTCAAAGCCGTGCCGGCGACCTGCTTGCCGAGCATAAGCGACAGCTCGGCATGAGCGGCGACAATAGCGGGCGCTCATCCTATAGCGATGCGGACGTGGAATTATTGTTTGCGCTCAATAGTTTCGCAAACGCCGCCAACCTTTATGCGGGATTCATCGGCAACCTCCAGGACGCGCAAAGCAAGCGACAGGCGACGCTCGACCTGGCGCGGCAGGCGCGCCGCACCGACCGCACGATTGCGGTCTCGACCAGCCGGAATGCCAGCGCGCTGCTGCCCCGCTGGGATCTGATTCGTCAGGATGTCTTGCGGTTGATGCGCATGTTCGACATCAGCACTTCAGATATCGAGAATTGAGCTGCTGGACTCTTGATGGGTTGAAGGCACCGCGCCGGGCTGTTTATGAACGACCTGGAAAAAGCCGCCCGCACCATCTTCTTTGAAACCCTCGGCGCCGTCGACTTGCAGGCCAGTATTCGCAGGCGTGTCAGGCTTGACGGCGAATGGCTATGGTTTGACGAAAAGGCCATTGACCTGGGGTATTTCTCCGAAGTGATCTTGATTGGTCTGGGCAAGGCGAGCCTGCAAATGGGCGAGGCCATCGAATCGCTTCTCGGTAATCGCTTGACTCGCGGTCTTCTGGTCACCAATCGGCGAGCGCCGCTTTCGCTCAAGTCAGAGGTCATCGTTGCCGGTCATCCCACCCCTGACGCGGAAAGCCTGCGGGCAGGGAAGCGCGCTATCGAACTGCTTTCAAATTCTCCCGCCGATTCGCTGGTGATCTTCCTAATCTCTGGCGGCGGTTCCGCTCTTCTCGAACTCCCCATAACGGATGAGATAACACTTGAGGATTTGCAGCGATTAAACCAGATTCTCGTCAACTGCGGCGCAACTATTGAAGAAACGAATGTTATCAGAAAGCATTTTTCAGCGATTAAAGGCGGTAAGCTGAGAAAATGGATGCGGGCGAATCGGGCCGTGGCGCTGCTCGTTTCTGACGTGAATTCAGGCGATATAAAGACACTGGCCTCAAACCCGCTCTTTCCAGAGGTAGAAAGCGCTGAACGATTTCAAGCAATCGCCGCTAAGTACCAGTTAACGGATAAGCTGCCAAAGCTCTTTCAACCGCTTATTTTTCCTTCCTATCCTGCCGGGCTGAGATTGACAGAAAACCCTGATGGGCTCATAGATATTATTCTTTTAGGCGAGAACCGGGACGTTGTGAAAGCGGCTGAAAGGATAGCGCGAAGACTCGGTTATCGCGTTGGGGTTGACCGTGGCGACGGTGAAGAAACGGTTGAGCGCACCGCTGCTCGCTTAATTGCTGCGGTCGTGGAATTGAGCCATCTCTTCCCGAAAGAGAAGCTTTGCGTAGTGTCAGGCGGAGAAGTCTCATGTAAAGTAAGAGGCCGCGGCTTTGGCGGTCGTAATCAAGAATTTGCCCTGCATTGTGCTTTGAGAATGAAAGAGGCGCTAGCGACCGAATCTCTGGTCTTATCTTGTGGCACCGATGGGATTGATGGAAGAAGCATTGCGGTCGGCGCCCTGGCAAAGGCAGGCCAAACCGATGACGAGTGGAAGATGAAATCACGCCTGCTCTCCTATTTCGAGGCGAGTGACACGGCCTCCTGGTTCAACGAGTCTGGCGGATTAATGGTCACCGGGCCGACCGGCAACAATCTTCGCGACCTACGAATCATTCTGACCCATTAGCTATTTCGAGCAGCGGTTTAGGCGCAGAGGTTGATGCGCTATCTGGCCGTCCGATAATGTTTGTTACTGGGAATCCGTATCATCCATCGCGGCATATCAAGATCAGTTGATGTAGAATAGCGGCAGACCAAAGCCGTGAGATGATGCAAAGGAAGGGATTCGCTGATGGCTGCATCCATTCTAATCGTTGATGATGAGGCGGCTGCCCGCTATGGCATGCGGCGGGCGCTGGAAAAAGAGGGCTACCAAATCCACGAGGCCGCCACCTTAAGCGGCGCGGATAATATCCTTGGCTCGCAGCCGATCAGTGTTGTTTTGCTCGATGTCCGATTGGCCGCAGAGTCGGGGCTTGATTACCTACCCTCGGTGGTCGGCGCCGCCAATGCGCCTTCCGTGATTATGATTACGGCTCATGGGTCCGAGCGCATCGCTGTCGAAGCCATCAAGCGCGGCGCCTTTGATTATCTGGCAAAGCCTTTCGACGTTGATGAGCTGCGCCTGCTGGTGCGCAATGCGGCGGCTTCACACACTTTACGGACGGAAAACGAGCGTCTTCGGCAAGCGATTGCCGGCGGCGGGTCGCTAGGGAGGTTGATCGGGTCTTCGCAGGCGATGCACAAGATCTTTACCTTGATTGAGCGCGTCGCTCAGACCGAAGTCAATGTCTTAATCACAGGTGAATCGGGAACCGGCAAAGAGGAGGTGGCCAGAGAGATTCACGCGCGCAGTCGAGTCAGCGGTGGGCCTTTCGTTGCCGTCAATTGTGCGGCGATGCCTCATGAGTTGATTGAATCGGAACTTTTCGGCCACGAAAAAGGCGCCTTTACAGGGGCCGCGGGGAAGAGGATCGGCAAGTTCGAAGCGGCTGCAAACGGCACGCTCTTTCTTGATGAGATCGGAGACATGGGCTTAGAAACGCAGGCGAAGGTTCTGCGGGTCATAGAGGACAAAACATTTCAACGTCTAGGGAGCAATGAAACGATCACCAGTAATGCTCGTCTGATCAGTGCCACTAACAAGCAATTAGATAAGCTAGCCGAACAGGGGAAGTTTAGAGAGGATTTGTATTATCGTCTATGCGTCGTGCAGATCGAGTTGCCGCCTCTCAGAGAACGGAAGGCGGACATCCCGGCGCTCATCGATTCCTTTATTCAACGCTACTCTCTGGCTTATCGCTCCTCCCCATTAGGAATTTCGAGCGATACGGTTAAAGCATTGCTTGAATATAACTGGCCTGGGAACATCCGGCAGTTAAAGAATACCATTGAGCGAGCCGTCGTGCTTGCTGAAAACGAACAAATTACTTCAGATGTGTTGCCTCAAGAAATATTGAGCAAATCACGGAAAACAAAAGATGTTGAATTGCCTGAAGATGCTCTTGTGGTATCTATTGGAGAAGACTTCAAGCAGGCAAAGAAGGATTTCGAGAGGAAATACATTGAGAAGTGCCTGGAGCGTTCGGCGGGAAACATTACGCGCGCCGCGGCTATGCTCGGGATTCACCGCCAAAGCTTACAGCAAAAGATTAAGGACCTTGGCCTGACTAAACATTTCACTTTCAGCGAATAGCCGGCTCAAGCGACGACATTAAAAGGGAATATCGTCATCCGAAATGGGGCCTGAAGCAGCCGCCGGACTTTCAGCCCGCACTTTTGGCGCTTCAGATGCGCCGCCACCTGCCTCATCGCCGCGCGCTCCAATGAATTGAATGTCGCTGGCGTGGATTTCAAGCGTTGTCCGGGTTTGTCCTTCGCGATCTTGAAACTCGCTTTGCGACAAGCGCCCTTCGACGTAGACCTGGCGGCCTTTCTTGAGGTACTGGCTGGCCACCTCAGCCTGACGCCGCCAGACATTGACGCGAAACCAGGTCGTCACGTCTTGCATCTCGCCGTTGCGATCCTTGCGTCGTTCGGTCGTCGCCACACTGAAATTGCACACCGCCGTGCCGTCCTGCGTATAGCGCAATTCCGGGTCCCTGCCGAGATAGCCGACCACGATAATCTTGTTGAACGAAGCCATGGGTTTTCCTCCGTTGCGTCTGGGGAAGTGGGTGGTGATGATCTTTTTGCCGATTACGGGCGATCTGGCCCTTGTTCACCCTTCGTTTTGATTCGGCGGCTTACATTTTGTAGCCGCTCGAATCATCCGCAAAATCATCGGGCCATTCTTCATCTTCGACCGCAGGCTCTTCGGTAATCGTCGCGCTAGAGTTCTTGATGACTTCTTCGTTTACGTAGATCGGGCAATCAACTCGCAAGGCCAACGCAATGGCATCGCTGGGCCTGGCATCAACGGTGATTAACTGGTCTTCACGCAGCATTTCAATCACCGCAAAAAACGTGTTGTGCTGCAAATCGGTAATCACTATCCGCCTGATGGCTGCCCCAAGCTCCCAGATGACATTCTTTAAAAGGTCATGCGTCATCGGACGCTGAGATGAGAGTTTTTCGATTTCGGTGGCAATGGCGTTCGCTTCAAAGGCGCCGACCCAGATCGGCAGCAGTGATTCGCCATTCACATCCTTCAGGATGATGATCGGCGTGTTAGCTGATGGATCCATCATCAGCCCGCGGATTTTCATTTCGATTTCCATCGCCTATGGTCCCTTCCGAATGTTGCCCACCGACCCGGCCAGTATTTAAGCATAACCCTTCTCTAAAGTCCATCACTGCCCTTCTCGCTCTCGCTGCATGCTTGACAGTCTCCTGACTTCGCATTAGGATGCAGAGGCTTTCGCAGGAGGGCGGTCAGGCATGGTTATCGCTATAGCCAATCAAAAAGGCGGAGTCGGCAAGACGACAACGGCAATTAACCTTTCAGCGGCATTGGCCCTCACAGGCAAACGGGTTCTTCTGATTGACCTCGACCCGCAGGGCAATAGCTCGCTGACTTTTCTCGACCATAATACCATCGAGTATTCGATTTACGACCTGTTGACCGACACCGACATCACGCCGGAAGCGGTGATCAAAAAAACCTCAATCGCCACGCTTGATCTCTTACCGGCGCGGATCAACCTTGCAAAATTTGAGAGCAAATTACTCGGCGAATTTGATGCCCCCTTTCGCCTGAAAGATCGCCTCGAAGGAACCATTAAGGCTTATGACTGCGTCTTGATCGATACGCCACCAACCCTTGGCCTGATCACCGTGAATGCACTGGTTGCCGCCGACTATCTGATTGTGCCCATTCAACCTTCTTATTTTGCCCTTGAAGGCACGGACGATCTGCTTGAAACCGTTGAGAAGGTTAAAGCGCGCCCCAACCCTCGATTACAGGTACTCGGTGTGGTAATTACGCTGCTTGATAAGCGCACGACGCTGGCTAAAGATATTCAAGAACAGATCAGAGCCGTCTTTGGGGATAAAGTATTTGAGACCGTAATTAGCAAATCCGTCCGTCTTGAAGAAAGCCCCGCCTACAAAGAGACGATCTTTACATTTGCCCCTAACTCTAGCGGGGCTGCCGAATACTCCAACCTGTGTGCAGAGGTGATGCGCCGTGTCTAAACGAGGGTTACCGAACAATTTTAAGCTGCGCCATGACGCTCATTACGTCGAATTGCTCACCAGCAAAAGCGCCGGCGCGCCAGTCGGCAGAATGATCCCCATAGACAAGCTGGCGCCGAATCCCAATCAGCCCAGGGTTGAGATCGGCGATCTTACAGAGTTGGTGGCGTCTATAAGAGAGAAGGGGGTCCTTGAACCGCTCCTAGTGCGCCCTAGCGATGTCGGCGGGCGGTTTATGATTATCAGCGGCGAGCGACGTTACCGTGCCAGCCTCGAAGTCGGGCTGAACGAGCTGCCCTGCATCGAGATGGATGTCGATGATCGAGATGTGGCCGAAATCTCGCTCATCGAGAACCTCCAGCGTAAAGATTTGACCGCTTTTGAGGAGGCCGATGGCTTGCGAGCCTTGTCCGAGCGCTTCGGCTATACCCACGAAGAGATCGCCGCCAAGATCGGCAAATCGCGTACGACGATCACCGAATCGCTCTCGCTTGCGGCAATGCCCGCGGACGTTCGAGCCCTATGTCGGCGCGCCGACATTTCTTCTAAATCCCTCCTTTTGCAAGTAGTTAGACAGCCGACGGAAGATGAAATGCGGAATTTTGTCGGCACTATTCGGGCCGGCGGCCTGACCCGCGACGAGGCGCGCGTCGCGCGAAAAGGCAAAGCGAAAAAAGAGCCGGGCTTTGTCTATAAGTGCAAAGCGCCGAACCAGTCTTGGTCGTTGCAACTCAAATTCAAGAAATCGCGAGCCTCCAAGGAAGACATTCACAGCGCCCTGCTCGCAGCCATAGATGACCTGGAGAGAATAGATTAGCCGGATTTCCGGGCTGACGGTTGTTTGGCGCTTTCCTCTCTGTAGCGCTTCGCCAGACGCTTGGCCATGCGGTCGAGCTGAGGTTTAAAAGGTTTCAACAAACGGACTCGCAAACCGCCCTGCTGCTCACGCCACTTCTCAAAATACTTCTCGACGTATTTTCGGCACTCAATCTCAAGTTGATTTTTCTTGATCCCTTTCGACAAGGTCAGGTAATAGTGCTGAGCGACGAGTGAGAGCAGAACTTGCGCCATGTTTGATTTCAGCGCCAGCCTGGTCAGCATATTTTGCGGGAATTTGCGCTTTGGAGCGAGTACGGAAGTGGCGATTTCTGCCCATGCGAGTTGGCCTGGCACCTTCGGATGATAAAGCGCCGGCAGAGTTGATCGTTGGGCCGCCGTCAGCCGCGGTTCGGCCACCAGATCAGCAAAAACCAGCTTGGAAAGGCCTCTCAGGTGTTCGGCTGGCACAATGGAGAGGATCTTTTCAGCCTTTTCCTTTAAGTCTTTAATTTTCACTTCAGATGTTTGATCTTCAAGTTTTACGTTCATAATACCTTTCTAAGTTCTTAAAATAATGATTTTAATTTTTCGTTAGCTATTCGAATTTTACTTTAAGCTGTGCTTCGAGAATCTTTGCTCTTTGTTCCAGACTGCGCAGCGTTTTATACATCTCTGGAAGTTTGGCGTAAATGGCCGAAGCTTTCAACCAAAGTTTATGGTCAACAAAGGGGGAACCGGATATCGTCTTTCCCGGTTCGACGGAATGCGGAATCCCGGTTTGGGCAATGGCGATGACGCCGTCGCCGATGGTCAGATGACCCGCGGCGCCCACCTGCCCCGCGAGGATAACGTTGTTGCCGACAGTCGTTGTGCCCGCAAGTCCGACCTGGGAAGCAATCAGACAATTGGTTCCAACCGTTGAGCCATGCCCGATCTGCACCAGGTTATCAATTTTGGTATGTGACCGAATGAGGGTTTCGTCCAGGGCTGCCCGATCAATGGTTGAGCAAGCGCCGATCTCCACGTCATCTTCAATGATCACTCTGCCGACCTGGGGGATTTTATACCACTGTCCCTGATCGTCTTTCGCAAAGCCGAAACCATCGCCGCCAATGACCGCATGATTCTGGATGATGCATCGTTTACCGATGACCACGTCCTCGCGTAAGGTCACTCCGGAATGCAGCAGTGTCTGCGCCCCCACATGGGCACGCGGGTAGATTACACAGTGTTCACGGATTTCAACTTCGTCATCGATCACTGCTTCGTTGCCGACGACCGCATAAGCCCCAATCGTTACCCCTTTGCCGATCTGTGCGGTGTCGGCGATCCAAGCCGTCGGGTGGACGCTGGCCGGCGGGCGCGAGGGTTGATGAAAAAACTCGATGGCTTTGGCGAAGATGAGATAGGGGTTTGGATGAACCAGTGTTGGCACGTCAAGTGGCGGACTGTCGGGCCCGACGATGAGCGCCGAAGCCTGAGAATCGCGCGCCGCCTTATAATATTTTGGGTTGGTCAAAAAACTCAGGTCGCCCACCCGAGCCCGTTCGATTGTGGCCAATCCTTTAATTTGTACTCCGCCTTCGCCGCGCAGGGCACAGCCGAGTTTTTCTGCTACCTCACTTAATTCCATTCGCTTTGTCGGCCCTTTATTCCAATCCGGGGCGGCGAGGCGATCAATCAGCCGCATTCTGATTATAACAGGCAAATTTGACTCGGCCCGCGCCGCCGTGTTGTTTTTGTCGCGATTCGTTTAGAATATGTCAAATCGTCGTTTGCTGAGTCAACCATTCTGGGCAGGAACATGATGATAAAGGACATAGAAAGCCGTTTTTTTAATTATCTGCGGGTTGAGCGCGGACTCTCTGCAAACACGCTGCTGGCATATCGTAGCGATCTTGATAAGCTGTCGGCGTTCGCCCAGCAATCAGGGAAAGGGTTGCTCTCGCTAGAGCGCGACGACCTGATGCGGTTTATGCAGCACCTGAACCAGCAGGGGCTTGAGGCCAAGAGCATCGCCAGAGCCCTGGTGACGGTCCGCAGCTTCTTCAAGTATCTTGTGCTCGATGGGATACTGAAGCGCGACCCGAGCGTCAATCTCGAATCGCCGAAATCGTGGCAATCGCTGCCTAAATTTCTGATCGCCGAAGAAGTCGAGCGCCTGCTCGATGCGCCCGATACGGCGATGGACACAGGGTTGCGCGACAAGGCCATGTTGGAGGTCCTCTACGCGACCGGTCTGCGAGTATCCGAACTGGTCAGCCTTAAGGTTACTGATGTGAATCTTGAAATGGGTTTCTTGACGACATTAGGGAAGGGGAGTAAAGAGCGCACGGTGCCTCTGGGACAGAGCGCCATCGGGTGGCTACGCCGTTATTTAGAGGTTCGCAGTCGCTGGCTAAAGGATCAGACTTCGCCGTTGCTCTTTTTGAACCCGTCAGGATCAGCCGTCAGCCGGCAAGCTTTCTGGAAGATGATTGTCGCATATGGGAATCGCGCCAAAATTGGCCATATCACGCCGCATCTGTTGCGCCACAGCTTTGCCACGCACTTGCTCGAAAATGGCGCCGACCTGCGTTCTGTTCAACTCATGCTTGGCCATTCTGACATCAGCACGACGCAGATCTACACCCACATTACCAATGAAAGATTGAAGCATATCTATAAACAGTTCCATCCGCGTGCCTAGCTCACGCCAATCTTTAGCTGTCGGCTACGGGTAAGCATTCCCGCAGGCGTTAAGCTGTCCGCCGTCCGTGTCTTTTTAATGTATAAATGCCCAGCCAGTGTGAGAGGTCGTTTGGTTGACAAAACCTATACCGCTTTCTACGATGTAGGCGGTAAGAGAAATGTTGAAATTGAATTGAATCGCGCACCGCATAGAATGCTTTTTCATGGTCAGAATCAGCCTGAAGCAAGCTATGTATTCGATTCGTGATGCCTTTCAAGTTGCGTCTTAAAGGTTCTTCTTTTACACAGCTGGATATGACCAGTCCCACGGCTTGAGACTATACTGGAGCTTCGATCAATGGCAGGAATGAACATCGAACAGGTTCTTAAAGCGCTACGAACGGTTAAGGACCCTTGGCTTAACCGCGATATTGTGGCGCTCGATTTCGTAAGGGATTTAGATGCTGATAATAACGCCGTCCGGTTCAAGTTGATTCTGAATCGCCCATCCCCATCAGCACAAGCTTTACTTGAACAAGCAGCACGGGATGCGATCCTGAGCCTTGGGGGATCCCCGCCCGTGGAGATCGAAACGGGCTGGGAAGTTACTGCCGGAAAGTCTGCCGAAGGAAAGCAGTCTGTGCCGGGGGTAAAAAACATCATCGCCGTAAGCTCTGGAAAAGGCGGCGTCGGTAAGTCAACCGTTGCCGTCAATCTGGCCGTCGCTCTGGCGCAGGCGGGAGCGCAGGTTGGATTGCTTGACACGGACGTTTATGGTCCGAACGTGCCCATCATGGTCGGCGTAAACGAGCAGCCGCGGGTTCACGGACAGATGTTGCTGCCGAACACGGCTCACGGCATTAAAGTGATGTCGCTGGGTTTTCTGAATCCCGGTGATCGGCCCGTCGTTTGGCGAGGCCCGATGTTGCATACGGCGGTGCGGCAGTTTCTTTATGATGTTGAATGGGGGGAACTGGATTATCTTATCGTTGATATGCCACCTGGTACAGGCGATGCGCAGTTGAGTTTGGCGCAACTGGTCCCGGTTCAGGGGGCTGTCGTGGTTACGACACCCCAGGAGGTCGCCATGGCCGATGTCCGCAAGGCGATCAATATGTTCGAGCAAGTCCATATTCCTGTGCTCGGGGTTGTCGAGAACATGAGCTATTTTGTTTGTGAGAATTGCTCGACCCGGCACGCCATTTTTGGAACCGGCGGCGGCGCTGAACTGGCTGGCCGCTTCAATGTCTCGCTTCTCGGGCAGGTGCCTCTCTCTGTCGCGGTACGTGAGGGCGGAGACGCAGGCGTACCGATTGTCGTCGGCGCGCCGGACAGCTTGCAGGCGGCTGCATTCCGCGAGATCGCTGAACATGTCGCGACTCAGATCAGTTTGCAAGCCATTAAGGGAGCCGGCCTGCCGGTGATCAACCTGAGCGACAACCGCGGCGACCGATTTGCAGTTTAGAAGATTCCCCAGCCCGGGCGATTTACGCTATAATAGGTTAATCAACGGCGAATGCTGATCGTTGATGATTTCAAATACTCTGTGAGGTGAAGAAAAGAGATGTTGACATTGACAACGACTGCAGTGAATGAAGTCAGGAAGTTTATGGAAGGCGAGAGCGCCGGGCCTGAATCCGGACTGCGCATTCGCGTCGTGCCGGGAGGCTGTAGCGGCTTCTCGTACTCCATGCAGATCGAAGACGCGCCGCGTCAAGGTGATGAGATACTCGATCAGGACGGCCTGCGCGTTTTCGTGGACATGTTTTCGCGTCAATACCTTGACGGCGTTCAGGTCGATTACGTGAATTCAGTCATGGGCTCTGGATTCACTTTCAATAATCCTAATGCGACGGGCAGCTGCGGCTGCGGCAGCTCATTCACTGTCTAGTGAACGGTCGCCGGCCCGGCCCAATTGCCGGACAGACAGCTTCTGTTCGTGGGATGACGAACCCTAAGCAGCCGGGGTCTGCTGATCTGAGGATGGGCGACCGGCGCTTTCGATTCTCGCGGTCGGCAAGAATCGTTGGGAGGCCGATCCGCTTTTGATATTGGCGGTGGACCTGGTCCGCGTGGAGGCTCCATGAAAAAGATGATCACCTTTTTTTGCCTGTTTCTTGGGCTGTCTGTCATGTCTGTAAGCGGACAGAATGGCGGAGCAGGGAAGCCCGGCAGCGATAACTCGGAAGGGCCGCAGGTCGGACAGGCGGCCCCTGATTTTGAGCTGCCCTGGGCGACACAGGAGAAGCTTTACCTTAGCCGTAATGAATGGATGAAGCTTTCCAGCCTTCAAGGCGGTAACGTGATCCTCGCTTTTTATCCGGCGGATTGGTCGGGCGGATGCACGACCGAGGTCTGTACCTTCCGGGATAGCTGGAACGACCTCGGCAAACTCGACGCCAAGCTGATTGCCATCAGCGGCGATTACGTCTTCTCTCATCAAGAGTGGGCCAAGCATCACAAGCTCACCTTCCCGCTTCTAGCGGATCACGATCATGCCGTCGCCAAGCTTTATGGCAGTTATCAACCGGCGCTCGGCGGCATCAATAAGCGGACGGTTTACCTGATCGACAAGCAAGGCACCGTGCGTTACAAGAACCTCGCCTTCAAAGCCGGAGCCAAGGAAGATTACGAAGCCTTGCGCGGTGAGTTGATGAAGCTGCAAGCGCCGCAAGCGAAATGAGGGCTTCCGCGCGGCTGCAAGATCACTTAAAGTGGTTGGCCGCTAATCTTGAAATGGCTTGACTTGAAGGTAATGCAGAGCTGACCAGCAAAACCTCTTGATGAGGCGGCAATTAAGAAATTACATAAAGAGTCGGCGCGCCGACTCTTTATCATTTATGAGCCATTAGATTTTACGAGGACAAGATGGAAACGGTTATAACTTCTAAATCGACGGGGCTGCTCGATGCCCAGGCGGGGCTTAACGGACAAGCTGGCGAGGCGTTTGGCTGGATGATGACTCAGGATTACGGTGATGTACTTGCAGAGTGCCAGGCCGTCCGAGCGCGCGCCGGATTGATCGATTTGACCTATTATGGCGTCCTCAAAGTCAGCGGCAAGGAAGCCATACAGTTTCTTAATGGGCTCGTGACCAACGACGTCAAGGCGTTGGAGGTTCATAAAGGGATGCGGGCGGCATTTCTGACCGGGCACGGAAAAGTCCGTGGCCTTTGTCGTATTCTGCGGCGGCAGGACGACTTTTTGATCATTAACGATCCGCAGACGCACGAAAAGATCTTCAAGTATATTTTCCCGTTTTCCTATGCCGGGGATTTTCGTGTCGAAGACGTTTCAGAGCAATTCCGCACTCTCTCAATACAGGGGCCGAAAGCCAACGCCGTCTTGAAGGAGATATCGTT
The DNA here is from genome assembly GCA_035275065.1 of Blastocatellia bacterium. Classification (NCBI taxonomy): domain Bacteria; kingdom Pseudomonadati; phylum Acidobacteriota; class Blastocatellia; species Blastocatellia bacterium. The sequence goes on along the minus strand of DATENM010000017.1, from coordinate 44,049 downwards.
TGAGCCGGTTGCCTCGCTTGTGGAATATAGCTGGGCTGAAACGATAATTGGCGGGCACAATGTGGTTGTCGTTCGGACTTCGCATACCGGCGAACCCGGGTTTGATATTCTGGTGTCGGAATCAGGCTTGCGCGACACCTGGGATTTCATCCTTCTGAAAGGCGCGTTTCATGGCCTCGCGCCGGTCGGCCAGGAGGCTTTGAATCAACTGCGAATCGAAGCCGGCATTCCCCTCTATGGCGTTGACGTGGACGAGGCGAACATGATGCTCGAACTCGGGATGACCGAGGCGGTCAGCTTCACCAAGGGCTGTTACACAGGTCAGGAGGCTGTTGCAATGGCGACGTATCGCGGCCATATCAGCAAAAAACTTTCGGGCTTGTTGATCGAAGGCGATCATATTCCGGCTACCGGTTCCAGGATTTCCAGAGACGGAAAAGATATCGGACAAGTAACGAGTGCCGTTCGCTCTGCAAGCCTCGGACGGGTAATTGCCCTGGCCTATATTAAGTATGGCCATTTCGACGCCGGCAATAAGCTTGAGGTACAAAATGATAATTCAATTATCGAAGCATGCATCGCCGAACTTCCCTTTTACCAGAATTTAACGTCTTAACCTGAAGTTATCTCTTTGAATGCTCCTTACTTCCGCTGAGAGGTCCGGACTTAAAGTAAATTCTCAAATCGCGGCGCTCTGGCGACCAACTACTTTAGATTGTTCTATCAAGAGAATAAAGAGGGTTGTTTGACTAGCGAATCGGGGCGGGTGACGGGCAGGCCAAGCAGAGTCTTGAATTGATTACAGCTCTCCGGAGAGTGTCCCTGAAAGTGATTGTTGAAGTACCCGTACAACTGTTTCGTCTTGTTCTGCAAAACCGCAAACGCTTCAGCCCACTCGGCCAATTCCCTTGAACGGTCAATCTGTATGTGGCTGTAATCGGTCAGATCACGCAGACCAAGCCATCTGACGTAGGCGAAATCTGTCGTGTAATTTTCGATGAGGCCGAAGCTCAGGCGGCGATTTATCCAGCGGCTGTCGGTCAGCGCCAACGCGATATTGCGGTTTGCCAGGAGGCTGATCGTCTGGTCAGTGAGCCAATTCGCATCGCGAAACTCGACCGCGAAATGGCCTGTTGAAGGAAGCAGGTTAATGAAGCTGCTGAAGGCGGGATATTCTCTTGGAGAAAAATCCGGCGGCAACTGGATCAGCACGCATCCCAATTTTTCGCCGAGCAAGTTAACCCGTTGCATGAACAGTTCAAATACTTCCTGGCTTTCCCGTAAGCGGTTCTTATGGGTTATTTCGGAAGGCAGCTTGAGTGAAAACTTGAAATCCTTCGGCGTCCGTTCCGCCCAGCCCTTAATTGAATTCTCAGAGGGGATGGCATAAAAGGTTGAATCTACTTCGACGGTGTCAAAGATTCTGCCATACAGGCTGAGAAGTTCCTTCGGTTTCGAGCCGCGCGGGTAGAACGGGCCGACCCAGCCTTCATAATTCCACCCCTGTGTGCCTAAGTAAGTTCTTGCCTTCATCACGTTCTCTTTATGGCATCGAGTATACTATGTCAGAGGCCGTCAAAACAGTGGGGGATGATCATGAGTATGACGATGTGCTGCCAGGTTGGCGTTATGGGCTCGGCTAACGACGTGCTGAGTGATGCAGACCGCCAGCGTTTGCCAGAGATTTGCGAGCGGCTCGGCAAGGCGATAGCGGCCAAGGGATGTGCAGTGGTGACTGGCGCGACCACAGGGCTGCCAGACATGGTCTCGCGGGCGGCGCGAAAGCACGGCGGCTTGACGATTGGCATCTCACCGGCGGGTTCAGCGACCGAGCATGTCGATCACTATCATTATCCGCTCGATGCCGCTGAAGTGATGATCTATACAGGGTTTGGCCTGAAGGGACGAAACGTCATCAACATCCGCTCGTCGGATATCGTGATCATTATCGGCGGCGGCATGGGATCGCTCAATGAATTCACGATTGCCTATGACGAGGGCAAAGTCATCGGCGTGCTGGAAGGAAGCGGCGGCATTGCCGATCACGTTCGAGAAATCGTTGACTTTGCAAAGAAGGCGATGACCGGGTGCCTGATTTTTGCCGCAGAGCCTGAGCAGCTCATTGAAGAGTGTTTGGCCGCCTGGCGCCAGAGGCAGGCGGGAGAGCCGTATCAAGAGTAAGGGCTCATTTGCCAGAAATCCGACCCGCTTGATCGGCCCCTGAAGTGTCGGGTGTCCTCCAGTATCGAGTTTCATAATAACTGCGAATAGCCGCAATGGCAGCTTTGAAGCTTTGCTTGCTTGCCTTTTCGTCCGCATTGCTTGATGTGACAGTGATCTTGCCATCCGCACCCGGCTTGATGGCAAAGGTGCCGCCTGGAGTGATCAACTCAACCAATCCTTCCCACACCGATTCATCGAAGACGACGACGTTGCTATCGCCGCCATAGGCATACACCGCATTATCCCCGGCCTTAACGTAAGAGAGATCGTGCGTCGCTTTCAGCCATTCGATCAATTGTGAAAGGTCGCCGAGCAGACCCTTGTAAGGGCCGCTAAAGACAGGTTGAGGGTTGGCTTTGCTCATCGTCAATCCTTCGGGCCGAAAAGCCGATTCGATTTATTCCTGGACGACCGCCCAGGTTTAATGGACGGTTCAGCCTCGGCCTTCCCAGCCGATTGATTTAAGCTTACCGTCTTCGACAATGGTCGGCACGGTCGGGTCGCCTTTGCTATAGGCAAACATCTCTTTGCGGTACTCCAGATTATCCTGTGCGTTACGGTCTTCAAAGGCGATGCCTTGGGCGGTGTAATGTTCGCGGGCTTTTTGACAGTAGGGGCAGCCGGGCTTCGTGTAAATAATGACGGTCATCGTTCGCTCTCCGATTTCGAGATTTTTCGATAGCGTCACATCCGAGGCTAGTTTAACAAAGGCCCTGTGCCGTGCCAAGCAACCGCACAAATCATTTGAGTCGGTCAGGATTCAATGCTATCTTTGCGGCGATTTAAAATTCACCGGACGGGGAAGCGATGGCCACACAGGATGAAGCGAAGAAACGCGCTGCCGAGCAGGCAGCAGAGATGGTTACAGAGGGGCAGATTGTCGGGTTGGGGACCGGCTCAACTTCGCGCTTTGCCACCGAAGCGTTAGGCCGGCGCGTCGCCGGCGGACTGCACATCCAAGGTGTCGCGACCTCTGAGGCGACGGCGCAAATGGCCCGCGCGATGGGCATTCCCATCTTAGACCTGAATGACGTCTCTGCTGTGGATTTGACGATTGATGGAGCTGACGAGATAGACGCGGACTTCAATATGATTAAAGGCGGCGGCGGGGCGTTGACGCGCGAGAAACTCGTCGCCCTTGCCTCAAGGCGGCGAGTCTATATCGTTGACGAGACCAAACTGGTTGAGCGGCTCGGCGAACGCTGGGCGCTTCCGGTCGAAGTTCTGCCGTTTGCGTGGCAGCACGCCAGGGCAAAGCTCGCGGCGTTGGGTTGTGAGCCGCGGCTTCGTTTACGCGACGAGCGTCCCTTTGAGACCGATAACAAAAACTATATTCTCGATTGTCAATTTAAAGGGATCGCCGACCCGGTTCAGACAGAGGTCGCTGTGAAATTGACGCCGGGTGTCGTCGAGTGCGGATTGTTTATTGGGGTGGCTGACGTATTGATTATCGGCTGGCCGGATCGCGTCGAAGTCCGGGAACGGCCCGCGAAAACTGCTTAACGACCCATTGATGAAGGTTCGTGTTCGAGCCGCGAGAATGGCGCAAATTTCCGAAACGCCCTTTGCGGTTTTTAAGACTTGCGGTAGAATCCGCCTCAAGCCCTCAATCCTAATTTTCTTTCTCAAGACCAGGAGAATGCTTTAATGAACTCCGATTGGCGGGAAGGACTGTTTGAATCTTTCGAGACGCTTGTTGACATTGAGCTTTGCTGCAAGCCTGTCCAGGTGCCCGAGAATAACAAGCTGCTGCGCTGTTTTCAGTTCATCAGCATGGACACGGTTTCGGTCGGTGATTACTGCTGGAATGGCGACTGCACGAACTGCCAGATATGGTACAAATCTGACGCGGGCGAAACCAAGGCGGCGCTCGCTTGCAAGATGTACGTGCGACCCGGGCTCATCATCACACGCCTGAGCGAGCACTTGCAAGACGACCTGCGTGACGAGCCTTGAGCCTTACATTAAGCAGACTCGCCGCCACTTCTCGCGACGGTTCCCCGCGGCCTTGCGCCCGCCCGAACCGCGGGCGAATACTGCGTTATTCTTGCACAACCGGCTTGAACAAAAAGCGGTAAATCATCTCAGAAAGCGCATCAATCGCCCGATTTTGATTGAAGCTGACCGCGCCCGTACAGTAATCCTGCGACAGGTCGAAGACCACGCGATGGACCACGAAGGAAGCCGCTTCAACATCGATCTCATAGGTCAGACGGGCCTTATTCGCTAGCGAGATCAATTCTTGTAGCTTGGCTATCGAGCGCTCGGTCATGGCCCGATGCCGTGTCGCAAACTCGGTGTCCTTCAATACCAGCTCACAAATCACCTTATGCAACCCGGAGAGCTTTTGCTTATCAATAATGGCGTTAGCCACTGCATGTTTAATGCGCGCAGGGAACTCCTCGTCAAAGAGGTGCTCCGGCTTCAGGCCATCAAATATATTCTTAAACAACTGATCGCCGAGCCGATCAAAAATGGTCAATAACAATTGCCGCTTATCGGTGAAATAAACGTAAAAGGAGCCGACGCTCACCCCGGCCGCGGCAGCAATATCATTCGAGGTCGTCTTTTCATAACCTCGCTGCTGGAAAAGTTCGATTGCTGCCTGGACAATCTTTTCTTTGGTCTGCTTGCTCCGCGCTTGCTTCGGATCGGCAGGTAGGCTGACGGCCACGGTATCTCCCATTCGAAAACCTCTTCTGTTAACTGAACTTAAAACCGCAGGCCATTATACCAATCTCTGAATCCCACTTCAAAATGTTTATTAGTAAAATGAATTGCGGCTCAAATAATTTTCATAGAACTTGAGCCCGGCCTCATCGTTCGCTACACTGATGAAGGAAATCGGAGCCCTGGCTCTCATAAGCGTTGAAAGGAGAATGGCGATGCATAACAGGATTAAAGCCTTATTGGGTCTGGTGGTTTTGGCGGTGGTAGTGGGCGCGATGACAATTCCGGCAGCGGCACAGACCGGAACACATTCGCTGTCGATATCACGGCAGGCGAAGCTTGCCGGCCAGGTGATTCAACCGGGCAAATACAATATGACTTATGATGAATCGAAGGACGGCGATCTGGTGGTCACCAAAGGCGGGAAAGAGATTTTGAAGGCGGCTTACAAGCGCGTCGAATTGACTACGGTGCCGGCCGATAGCGCCGTCGTTTTCGTAGCGGCCGGCGACGGCGGTTACAAGGTTCGCCGCATCGAGATTAAGGGCTCCAAGACGGCGCTGGTTTTCGAATAGGCTGAGTTGGTGAGCAACAGTTAAGCCGTTTTATTCTTAAAGCTCTGGCTTAGGAATGATGGCGGGAAATCTGTGATGACTGTGACGGGTCGCCATTTGACGGCGACCCCTTTTCGTTTCGTTGCGGCTGGGTTTGAATGAGTTAAGTGACAAAATCGCGCTGGCTCAATTCACATTCAAAACCGGCAACGAAGGCGCAGGCTTCGGGGTGCTAATAGGTCGCGGGCGCCTATGAACCGGGTTATAGACCGTATCGCGCTCAACAGGGATTCGACCCGCGCCGCGGATAATCTCTTCAATCCCATCCCTGCTCAATTGATTGTTGTTGCCGTGCGCGAGATACGACTCCATCAAAGAGCCGCCATCGTTGATTGTGCCATCCAGGTCGTCGGCGCCGAAGCGCAAAGCAACCTGCGCAATGTGTGTGCCGAGCATCACCCAGTAAGCTTTAATGTGCGCGATATTGTCGAGCAATAAGCGCGAGACGGCGATGGTCTTCAGGCTATCGATCCCGGATGGGCCGGGCAGATGCGCCAGGTCCGTGCCTTCAGGGTGAAAAGCCAGCGGGATGAAACACATGAAGCCGCCGGTTTTATCCTGAAGCTCGCGGAGTTTGATCAAATGATCAACGCGGTCTTCGTTAGATTCAATGTGGCCATACAACATCGTGGCGTTGGTGGGAATGCCGTGACGGTGGACTTTTTCAGAAAGCTCAAGCCATCGCTCGCCGGAAGTCTTGTGGGCGCAGATTTTGCCGCGCGTCGGCTCACGCAGAATCTCAGCCCCGCCGCCGGGGCAGCTATCCAGACCGGCGGCGATCAACCCTTCAATCACTTCTTCATCTGTCATCCGGCAAATGCGCGTCAGGTGGTCAATCTCGACCATCGTAAACGCCTTGAGGTGCATATCCGGGAAGTGGCCCTTTAACTCTTTCAGCAAACCGGAGTAGTAATCAAATTTCAGGCGCGGATGCAGGCCGCCGACGATGTGCAGCTCGCGTGCGCCCTCGCCGTATGCCTTACGCGCCACCTCGACGCATTCTTCAATCGTCCACTCGTAGCCTTCCGGGTCGCGGACGCGCTTGTAAAAGCCGCAAAAGGCGCAATCCGAGATGCAGATGTTGGTATAGTTCATGTGGCGATTGACGTTGTAATAGGTCTTGTCGCCATTGATGCGCTCGCGTACCGTGTTCGCGAGCGCGCCGACCGCAATCAGGTCGTGACTGGCAAACAGCGCCACGCCGTCATCGAACGACAGCCGCTCGCCGGCCTCTACTTTCTCGGCAATCGTTTTGAGCTCTTTCGTTAAAGCGGTATTGACCATGCCTTCTCCATCAAGCCAATCTGCGCCAGGGGGCCGCGCGGCCAATCTGATTATACAAACATCCCGGCTGCCGGCCAAATAAAGCCGAGGCGATCATCGCCGCTTCAGCAGAATGATTAAGGCGATCACTGCAACCCAGAAAAGCACGAAGAAGAAAATCTTCCAGAAACTATAGGGGCGGTCGCCCTGCACTTCGCCCGTGCGCGCGTTGATCATCACTTGATAGACCTTTTGATTGAAGCGATAGGCGGCCAGGTAAACCGGCAACAGGATATGCTTGAAGGTAATGTCGGAATAGCTAGTGTCAACATGGTGGACCCGCTGTTCGTCGCCGCCAATGTCGCTGCGCACGTCCGAATCAATCACGCCAGCCATGACCTGCTTGGCTTCCTCGAATCCCGCGGGCAACTCGACCTGATAGCGCTGCGCTTTGAAGCCCGAAAGATAAGCCGGCTCGTAGGGATTCAAGGCCTGCAAATCCCAGGGCTCAAGCGCGGACAGCCGCTGCCGCGAAAGTGACTGCGTCGCCGGAACCAGTATGTCATCGAAAGCCCGCCTGACCCAACCGGACGCCGTATACCAGCGCGTCCGCTGTACCTGACGCGTGCGGGTCACGGTGTTGCCTTGCTCGTCCTGCTCTGTGTAGGTTTCGGATTCGTAATAATGCTCGCCGCGCTCGCCTGTGTACGACGACTCAGTGCGCGCGTCATATGTCCAGAAAGGCAAGTAAACCCCCGACATCGATTCTTGAGACGCCAGCCGCTTCAAGGCGTTGGGCGCAAACCAGCGCGATGAGAGCCACTTTTTTAACGCGGCATTGGCCTGAGGCGGCGGGATGCCAAAGGGTAGAACCGCTTCGGGCGCAACGAGCGGATCGGCGGCCTTCGGTTGCGCGACAATCGTCGCGCCGCAGAACGAGCATTCGCCGGCCACTTCCGGGGGCGTAAAGCTGATGGTTGCGCCGCATTGCGTACAGGTGACTTCGACGGCGTTGGCCGCGAGCGTGCCCATCTGTGCGGCGCCGGCTTGCAGGTAGGCTTCGTAAGAGCGCTCTTCGACGCTGCCTGAACTGACAGGAACAGGCTCCTGCCGCCCGCAGTAGGGACAGGAGAGACAGTTATTCTGCGGATCGAACACCATGTCGGCGCCGCAGCCGGGGCAGGGGAAGCGCTCCTGCTTTCTCTTGGTGTTTTTGGATTCCGATTCAGCCATTGACCATCAAGCGTATATCAAACTTGCATGGTCGGGCGCAACCGCTTAGGGGCGAGACACAAAAAAGACGCGCCCGCTTGAGCGCGTCTGAAATCACTTAGAAGGGTTTCTCAATCGCAAAGTTGGCGACACTCAGGGCACGAGTGGCTGGCGTCGGGCCGCGGCGGTGGCCGCTGGCTGGCGTCTAGCTTTCTGACGGGGTGATGATATCTTTCAGCTCCGAGCGCAGGCGTTCGATCTCTTTGATGCGTTCGTCAATGCGTGAAAAGAGCGCCTCCTGAGCCTTAACGCCTTCGCTGATTAAGAAGGCCGCCGCCTCTGAACGGCTCTTGAATATCCCCGACTGCACCAGCGCATCCAGGCGCTTGAGCGATTCGTCGTTGACGCGCACCATGACGACATGATCGCGCGCCGACAAGGCCGACTCAATGGCTTTGCTGATCGATTCGCTCGCCTTGTTCAGCACTTCGCCGGTCTTCTGGGCGACGACGCGAGCTTGCGATGCCAGATCGTCGGTAAAAGAATTAGGCTTCGGCTCGTCGTTCGCCATGCGCGTGACGACGATCTCGTCCGGGTTATCCGTCTTCTCCTCGATGATCACGTCACCCAATGTTTCCCTGTTGTCCCACATGGTTGAATTCCTCCTTGCTGACTTTCTCGTAAGAGGATTACGCCGGATTTTCCGTGAAAGTTTCAGGTGAAATCGCTGCCCGGCAAATCAATGTAAGCTCTTGTCCGACAAAGGGATTGCGCTGGCCTTCGGAGTTCACTAAGATGAAATTCATTTGGCCAATTGGCGGCGCACCTGCAATGGGCTGTTAGTCGCTATGAGTTGATGAAGATCAAGCAATATTTCGCTAGCCGAAACCGAGGCCAGTCATGATGGAAACAGCAAACAAAGTCGCCCAGTCGGCAATTACCGTATCGGTCATCCGTAAACTGTTGCACCGCAACGCCCGCCCACACGTGGCGCGCATCTTTGCGAAAGCCTATCCGGTCGAAGTCGCGCGCCTGCTTGCGGCGTTAAAAGGCCCCGAGCGCGTCAAAGCCTTCAGGATTCTGCTCGAAACCTGCGATGTTCAGCACGTCGCCGGCATTCTCAGCGAAATGGTGCCCCGCGACAGCCTTGAGCTGATCGAGCAGTTAGAGCCGAAAGAGATCGCCCGGCAACTGAGCAAGATGCCCGCCGACGACGCCACTTCGCTGGCCTCGCGGCTGCCTGAGCCCCTGGCTTCGGAGGTGCTGACGCTGATGGAGGCCGAACAGGCCGCCGACGTGCGCGAGCTGCTCGAACATGAGGAGCGCACCGCCGGGCGCATTATGACGCGCGACTTTTTCGCGCTCGAAGAGGACGTGACGATTGCCGAAGCGGTCGCCGCCTTGCAGAAACGCTCCGAAGAGTTCGAGATGGTCTTTTATGTCTATGTGGTTGACCGGCGCGATCATCTGGTCGGTGTAATCAGCTTGAAGAAGCTATTGACGACGACGCCTTCAACGCAGCTCAAGCGCGTCATGGAGCCGAAAGTCATTAGCGCCAAAACCGATGCCGAGCAGGAAGAAGTCGCGCGGCTGGTCGCCGAGTACAATTTGCTGGCGGTGCCCATCACCGATGAAGAAGACCGGCTGGTCGGCATTGTCACGGTCGACGACGCGATTGACGTGATTCAGGGAGAGGTGGCCGAAGACCTGCTGGCGCTCGCCGGTGTCACTGCCGAAGAGAGCGTTTCGACAAGCGCCGCCCGCTCGCTGCGGCTGCGCGCGCCGTGGTTGCTGATTAATTTGCTGACGACCTTTGCGCCCGCGTTCGTCATTTCCCGTTTCGAAGGAACGCTCGGAATGCTCCCGCTGCTTGGCGCCATCGTCACCATGCCGATGGGGATGGGCGGCAATGGCGCGACGCAGACACTGACGGTAATCATTCGCGGGTTGGCGCTGGGTGAGGTCGCGAACATCGGACAAGTAACCATGAAGCAGACGCTCGTCGGCTTGTCTAACGGCTTGTTGAACGGCTTTGTCGGCGCACTTGCCGTCGGCTTCTTTTCTAAGAATATCTGGCTCGGTCTGGTGCTGGCGATTGCGATGGTGCTGAATCTGACGGTAGCGGGATTTGCAGGGACAGTGATCCCTGTAGCCCTCAAGCGGTTGAAGATCGACCCGGCGGTTGCCTCGTCTGTATTCGTCACGACTTTTACAGACGTCTGCGGCTCACTGTCGTTCCTCGGCATCGCGACACTGATGATGCGGCTGCTAAAGGCGACTTGAGCCGACAAGGATTGACGCTGCGAAGATGAGCAAGCAAGCCGTCGTTAATGTTATGACGCCTGCCTCGGCATAGGCAGCATCTTCAGCGCCAGGGCCCGCGTCTGCAAATCCTTGAGCTGCGACTCGACATCCGCGCTGCGATTCTCAGCGGCTTGCAGTGTGCGGTCAACCGCTGCCTTCATCTCCTCTAGCGATTCACGCACGACGGCCGTCTTTTTCCTCTCAGGCGTATCCGCCAGCCCTTTTGCTATTTCAGCCTTCGCGTTGTTCAGTTGCGCAACGACGTCGCCCCATTTGTGCTGGCGAAAGCCCTCCAACGCGCCACTGATTGCCAGATTGATCCGTTCGATATCGCCGACAGTAGTCTGCGCAAGGTGAGGGGCGGTCTTTTCCAGCTCGGCGTTCTTCTTGGCCTCTTCGGGATTGGCCTTGCTTGGATCGGAGCCGCCTTTGTGGCACGCGGCAAAAATCAGGCTCGACAGTAAAATGGCAATCGCGACTGCCCTGGTTATTAGGCTCATGAGACACTCTCCGGCATTTGAAATCGAATCGCGCGGCGCAATGACTGACCGTCAGTGACGAATTCGGGCGGCGCGCGAAGCTGAAATCTTAGCACGCCACCCGAAGCACTGAAAACCAGCGGCTCGCTCTTCTCGGCTCACAGTAAACGCCTGAAGAGGTTAAAGCCGATGGCAAACTTGCTCGGCGGCAGCGCCAGGTTGCTTGAATTATAACGGCTCGTCGTCGTCGCTTGAGTGTTGGTGAAGGTCAGCGAGAAGACGTGGCGGCCAATGCGCTTTTCGACACCAAAGCCGATTTCGGCTTCCGAGCGATTGTTGAACCCCTTCAAAATGCCTGATTGCTCATCGAAGACCGGCTCGACCTGCCCAAGCTTGAATCCGACGCGCGGCGTATACTCGAACAGCAGTGAAACGGTTGGACGGATGCGCCCATTGACGCCGAAGCCGAACGAGCCGCCGTGCCGGCCGAGGCGGAAGCTTTCCACCGGCTCGGCCGGGAAGAAACCGGGGCGCGGGTTGAACCGCCCGCTGCCGTTGGCATTGATGTGGACGGCGGGCGAGAAAAAGACGTTGGCATAGCGGGTCACGCTGCGCGCCAGCATCGCTTGAATGTTGTAGGTGTAGCGGTTGCTAAAATTCTCCTCACCTTCAACGCTGGCATAGGTCGAGAGCGCCACGGGCGAGCGGCCTGCTTCGCTGAGCCAGTGGTATCCAAGTCCAAGCTCAATCGTTTTACACAGGCCCGGCTGGCAGATTGGCGAGCGGTAGACGTTGGCGTACAAGCGGTCAGTGATGCCGTAAGTGATGCCGAATGACGAGACCGAAAAGCTGTCGAGTCCAAACAGATCCCTGCCGGTATCCTCAAGCGGGCGCACAGGCTCCGCGAAGCGATGGGTGAAGTATAGATTCAAGCTGTGACGCCGCACCTGCTTGGGCGTCGGCACGTTGACGACGTGGTAATCATAAGGCTCATTCTCCTTGCTGCTCTCGCGTGGTTTGGCGGCCACGACCGGCGGCGCGCCCGGTTGCTGGCTGGGCGCAGGCTCCCTGGACTCCACGCGGGCAAAGGTCTTGCTGCGCGTGTCTATGCGCAGGCGCTCGCCATTGACTTCAACGTAAGCGACGCCCTCTGCGTTATCATCGAAGCTGACGCGCACGTCGCTGGCCGGCTCAACGCCGGTGACAATCATCTCGCCGGTCATCTCATCGTGACCGTCGCCGCAATAGACCGAGCATGAGAAGCTAAACTTGCCTTCGCGGTCCGGTGTAAGCTCGATCACTTTAGTCTGCTTCGCCTTGATCGTCTCTTTGACGTTGAATTCCTTCAGCGCGAAGCCGTGATCGACATCTTCGGAGGTGACGACGAGGCGAACGGGCTCGCCCTTGCGAACGGTGATCGTCCGCGGCAGAAACTCAAACTTGCGCGCGGTGATTCTTATTTCGCGCGCCGAATCGGCCGGGGTTTCAGCAGAGGCGGTGGTAAAAAGAAACAGCAGCGCCAGCGGCGCAAGCAGCGCGAGGTGTCGCGTAGTCGTTCTCATTCGAGTGAGCTCCTGTTTATTTGATTGATGGGAAGAGTTCGATTGCTGACCTCGATCGCCGGTGAGTATAACGCATCGCCATCGCCTTTCCAAAATCCGGCGCCGACAATCACTGGTTGAACGCCCGCTGCGGCTCTGCTTGCATTGAGTCTGCGGCGGAAACGAGTATGATTGCACAGGTAGAATCCACATCTCAGGTTTGACATGGCAAAGAAAGCGACGACGAAAAACACACCGAAGACGAAGCAAAGCGGGCAGGCGCTGAAGGTCGCCGTTATCGCGGCGGTGATTGTCGGCCTCGCCCTTGTCTATCTCCTGTTGTTGCGCCCCAACGCCTCGGCGCCGACGCACAGCACCAACAGCAATCAATCGCAGGGGAATGCGCCGGCGAAGCGCGACGATTTCGAGATCGTTAACAATTACCCGCACGACCCGCAGGCGTTTCTACAGGGCTTGCTCTGGTACGACAACGGCTTTTATGAGAGCACGGGGCTCGAAGGCCACTCAACCTTGCGCCGTGTCGAATTCCCCTCCGGCAAAGTCGTTCAATCGATCAGCCTCGCGCCCGACCTATTTGCCGAAGGGCTGGCGCTTGTCGGTGACCGCCTGGTCCAGCTCACCTGGCAAACGCATCGCGGCTTTGTTTACGACCGCGCCTCGTTCAAGCTGTTGCGCGAGTTCCGCTATGACACAGAAGGCTGGGGCATCACCTATGATGGCAAGCAATTGGTGATGAGCGATGGCAGCAATACGTTGACCTATCTCGACCCCGAAACCTTTCAGCCGGTGCGCCGCCTCAACGTGACATGGAATGGCCGCGCGCAAGATCAACTGAACGAGCTTGAATACATCGAGGGCGAGATATGGGCCAACGTCTGGCAGCAGGATTGGATACTGAGAATTGACCCGGAGACGGGGCGCGTAAAATCCTATCTCGACATGAAGAATCTCTTGCCGCCGCAGTTGCGCACAGGCTCCGAGGATGTCCTCAACGGCATTGCCTACGACCCACAATCGAAACGCATTTTTGTGAGCGGCAAAAAATGGCCACGCCTGTTCGAGATACGCCTGAAATGAAGAGTCGGCGCTTATCTGTGTGATTCCTCAAGCCGTTCAACCAGCTCCTGTGGCGTCGTCGCCGGAGCCAGGCAGGTGAAATTCCGACAAACATAGACCGTAGCCCGCCCGTCAACCTGCGGGCGATCCGCGAGCAATTTGATGGCTTCGGCGGCCTGCGCGTCGCCCGGCTGGCAGCCCGCAACGACCTTGTTGGGCAGATAGCGCGAATAGATTTCTTCGATAAACCGCCGGACTTCGTGCGAATCCACGTCGCCAATGATGGCGACCTCTTTTGCTTCTGACAGGTAGAAATCGAGCGCCGTGAGCATGTAGCCGAAGGCCGAAGGATACTTCGTCATCACCTTCTGCATGGTGCGTAGGATCATCGCCGCGAACTTCTGATAATCGCCCTCGCCGGTCAACAGGTGCAGCTTCAAGAAGGTCAGCGCCGCCACCGAATTGCCCGAAGGAATGGCGTTATCAAAATAGTCTTTGGTGCGCGTAATCAATTCTTCGTGATCCTCGGAGGTGAAGTAGAAGCCGCCCGACGGCGCGTCCCAGAACTGCGCGATCATGGTGTCGGCCAGCTCGCGCGCCGCGACAAAGTAACGGGTTTCAAAGGTCGCTTCATACAACGCCAGCAACCCTTCGATAACGTAGGCGTAGTCTTCGAGGTAGCCGTTAAGCTTTGCCTGCCCTTCCTTGTAGGTGCGCAACAAACGGCCATCGCGCATAAGCTGAGTCAGAATGAAGTCGGCGTTGCGCATCGCCACTTGCCGATAATCGTCGCGGCTCAAAATGTTGGCGGCTTCCGCAAAAGCCGTGAGCATCAGGCCATTCCATGCGGCTAAACATTTGTCGTCGCGGCCCGGTCGCACGCGCGCCTCGCGGGCATGAAACAGACGCGTTGCGCCGGCCTTTAACTGCCGCCACGTCTTATCGACATCGAGCCCCTTTGCCGCCGCGAAGGCTTCGAGGTTTTGTGGCGTGTTGAGAATCGATTGGCCATGCTCGAAGTTGCCGCCTTCGGTCACATCATAGAACTCGCAGAACAGCCGCCCCTCTTCTTCGCCGAGCAGACGGATCACCTCCGCGGGCGTCCAGACATAAAACTTACCTTCTTCGCCTTCGCTGTCGGCGTCCTCCGACGAGTAGAAGCCGCCGCTGCGGTCGGTCATGTCGCGGATGATGTATTCAAAGGTCTCTTCGGCGATGCGGCGATAGTCGGCATTCCCGGTCTGCTGGTAAGCATAAAGGTAGATGCGCGCCAGCAAGGCGTTATCGTAAAGCATCTTCTCGAAGTGCGGCACCAGCCAGCGCGCATCCACAGAGTAACGCGCAAAGCCGCCGCCGAGGTGGTCGTACATGCCGCCGGCGGCCATGCGCTGAAGCGTCGTTTCGACCATCGCCAGCGCCTCGGGCGAGCCCGTGCGCCGGGCATAGCGCAAGAGAAACATCAGGCTCATCGAAGGCGGGAACTTTGGCGCGCCACCAAAGCCGCCCCACGTCGCATCGAAGTTGCGCGACAGTCCAAGGAAAGCCTCCGTCAATAGATTATTAGTCAGCATCTCTTCCGAGGCGGCGAAGCGATTGATCTTGTTAATCTCCGAGGTGATCGCCGTCGCGCTCGACAGGACATCGTCGCGGCGGTTGCGATACGAATCGCTGATGGCGTGCAGCACTTGAGGGAACGACGGCATGCCTTGGCGCGGCACCGGCGGATAATAGGTGCCGCCATAAAATGGCTTGAGGTCGGGCGTCAGAAAGACGGTCATCGGCCAGCCGCCGTGCCCGGTCATCATCTGCACGGCGTTCATGTAGATCGCATCGATGTCGGGACGTTCCTCGCGGTCAACCTTGATGCAAACAAAATGGTCGTTCATCAACTGCGCGATGGCTTCGTTTTCAAACGACTCGTGCTCCATGACGTGGCACCAGTGACAGGCCGCGTAGCCGACGCTTAATAGTATCGGCTTATCTTCGGCGCGTGATTTCGCCAGCGCTTCAGGCCCCCAGGGATACCAATCCACGGGATTGTGCGCGTGCTGGATGAGATAGGGACTGGTCTCGTTGATTAAGCGATTCGTGTGCTTATGCTCTGACATCGCGCCCTCGACGCAAAGGAGTCGGCCACACGAAGACTATAATGGTTGGGTTGTTGATGCGCTAGCCGCCGCCCTCTTCAATCGGGCGAGACGTTGGCGCCAAAGCTGGCGTGACAGGGCTTGCCGCTGCTGTCAGAGCCGATGCTAGTGCAGATGATTCGACCTTGCCAGTCGGCGGGCCCACGCCCGGGCATCTCGACGCTAACCGTAAAGCTCAAAGTGCCATCGGCGCCGAGGCGGTGAAAGAAGGGAATCTGCTGCTGCCGCGTCGCGCCGCTGGTCGAGCGAGTGACGATGGCGAGCCGTTCCCATTGCGTGGCGTGGCCAGCATGGTCGGCCATGTGGAATGTCAGATCATAGCGATAGCCGCCGGCGGTGCGCGCCGCGCGCACCCCTGCCAGACGCGCCGTGACCAATCCGAAGGTGCCGCGCGGCAAGATCAGCTCAGTCGCCGCGGGCTGGCGCGTCGTCGGCGTCTGGGCGCTGACGGCCTGTTGAGGATGTCGCGCCGGCGCATCGCCTGGCTCAAGGGTTTCTGCTTGCGTGTGCGCGTCGGTGGCTCGCCTCGCCGCGGGGGGCGCTTCGTCAATGTGGCGCGGCGTTTTCGGCTGTGGCTCCTCGACGTTCTGGGCACGAGCCGGGCCGGAGTCGCTTGAAACATCAGCCGGAGGCGGATTCACGCTCGCCTGGTTTTGATAGTCAGACGCCGTCTGCGGAGTCTGAATCGTAATGCTCGGCTGCTGCGAGATGGTTTTTGCGCTCGCGGGCTTCGTAGTAGAGGGCGTGGGCCTGCGCGAAGCGTTCGAGATCACGGCATAGAGGCCGAGCAGTGCCAGCACGACAAGCGCGGCCACAATCCCAATCGCCAAGAGGCGATGTCTTCGCGCGTCGTCGTCAGGCGCAACGGCCGACGGCAATTCCTCAGGCGCGCTCGCCTCTTTGACAGGCGGCTGGGCGAGATTTTCGAGCGTCTCTTCGTAGGCTTCAAGCGCGGAGCGCCGCGAGTGGGTTTCGTCTGAGACGAGATGAAGCCGGCGACCTGCGGGTGACTTTGCTGTCCGCGCGTCTCCTGCCGCCGATGTGTTGTCCTTCTCAGCTCCTTTGGTTCCCTCGACAAGCGTCGGCATGCCATGCGTGGTCAGCGCCGTGTGATGCACGGGGCATTCGGTGAAGGTCAAAGGGTACTCGGCGGCGCAGGCAGGGCAATAGAGAACGACGGCGTCAACCGCCTGAGACTTTGCCGAGGGGCTCTCCTCTATTCGCGCCGAAGCCGGCGTTTGGCTGAGCGTTGCGCCATCCTCGGGGCAAAACTGATATTCATCTCTTAGCGCGATGCCGCATTCCGGGCAGGTCTTCATAGCCTCCTCCGCTCTCGGGCTCAGGTTGGTGCCAACAACTGGAACTTCCAATAGGCTGATGCGTTTGCCCTGCTGTGAGGTTGCCTCTTTGGTCATCAGCCCTTAGCCCAAGGTTACCGGTTTTTTCAGCGCCTCGCGCGGGTTTGTAAGCGAGGGGCAAATGACCAATGACAAATGACAAAATGATCGGTTATTCTTAAGGGTGATGCGAACAAGCTTAAACCTCTCAGCGCGGCCATTCGCCAACCATCGGCTGTTGTATATTGCCGTTGCCGCCATCCTGCTTATCAGCCTGTGGCTCTATCTGTGGACGAGCTCGCAGCGGAGCCTGGTCGCGGCCCGTGCCGACAGCCTTGCCGTGCGCGTGCGCGATGCGCGCGACCGGCTCGAAAGCGCCCGCCAGGAAAATCAGAAGAACAACAAGGCGCAGGAGCAGCCGCCGGTCAGCGATATTGATCGGCTGGAGCTGGCCTCGGCGCGGCAGTTGCTGGCGCGCCGCGCTTTTTCAATCAATCGCGTGATGGCCGACCTCGAACATTATGTCCCGAAGGACGCCAGGCTGGTCGGCCTGAAGGTCGAGAAGGTCGCGCCGCTCGGGCAGCCGATTACCGCCGCCATCGAAGTTAAGGCGATTGGCAAGACACCGGCGCAGTTAACCGAGATGATGGAGAAGATCGAAAAGTCGGGCGGCCTGTTCGCCATCCGCCAGTCGACGCAGGAAGCCTCGCAGGATACCAGCGAAGTGCCGTTCACGCTCGTTCTGGTCTACACCCCCGGTGGAGGTGAGGCACAATGAGCACGCGTGTTGAAGAACGGGTATCGCGCGTCACCGTTCGGCGCAAACGCGGGCGCTTGCCTCTGGGCTTGAGCGGCGCGGAGATCGGCGCGGCCATCGTGGCGCTGCTCGTCTTTTTGCTGGCGGTCTTCTATTACTTCACCGCGCTCAGTCCCGAACAGTCACGGCTGCGCGCTCAGGAGCAAGAGCTTCAGCGGCTCAACGACGAGCTGGCGCAGACCCAGACGACAACCGGCGGCCTTCGTGGGCCGAACATCAAAGACGCGCTCGCCAGCCTGCAAACTTTCAAGAGTGACATCCTGAGGCCGCTGGCGACGGGCCGCATCGCGCTGATTAACGAGGTCAACGCGCTCGCCAAGAAGCACAGCGTCACGCTGACCAGCGGCATCGATATGCCGCTTGAAAAAGGCGCTGCCAAGGCTGAAGAGAACGACAGCAAGCGCAAGAAGCGGGCCGAAGAATTGATCAACGCCTTCCCGCGCCTCGACATGCATTTTACGGTATTTGGCCAATACGCGAACCTGCGGGCCTTCCTCAACGACCTGGAGCATAACAAGCAGTTCTTTGTTATTAAGTCGGCGAACTTCGTGTTGCAGGAAGACAAAGGCGGCGAAGGCGGGGGCCGCCATCGTGGCCGCCCCGCCGGCTCCGGCCTGGCATTGGCGGTTGACGCCTCGGCCTATTTTCAACCTTAAAGCAGCGCGCCCCGTGTCGCCGTGTGTTGGCAGAGTGAATCAATGGCAAAAGGCAACAAATCAGAAAAACGAAAACGACTCCTGCTGGTTGCGCTCGGCGGCCTGTTCGTCTTCGTGCTGATCTACAATCTGTTCTTGAGCCCGCCGTCGCGGCCGACCCGCAAGCCGAGCAATTCGAATGCGCCGGCTGTGGCGACGCCGACCGCGACGACTTCGCAGCCGGGCACGGCGCAACCGGCACCCCCGAAGGCCACCGGCCAGCCTGAAGAGGTCGTCTACCAGTTGATGCAGGACTTGACGCCGCTCGATCTGCGCCACACGACCGCGAGCGGCCCGGTCGAGCCGGATAAAGAACGCGGCGGCGTCACCGTCTTTGCCTACTACGTTCCGCCGCCGCCGCCGCAGCCGCCACCACCGCCGCCGCCGCCGATTACGCTTGGTGGCGTCACACCGGCTTCGGCAGTCGCGGGCACGCCGCGCCGCATCACATTAACCGTCGCCGCCAACATCATCCCGACGGACGCCCAGCTCATGTTCGATGGCGCCGTGCGCCCGTCGCGGCGGCTCAACGAGCATCAAATCGCCACTGACGTTGACCCGAGCGAATACGCCTCGGCGCGTTCGATCTCCATCACGGTCAAATCGGCGAGCGACCCCAAGATGTTCTCGACGCCGGCAACCTTCTCGGTGCAGCCGGCCCCTGAGCCGCAGTTCCGTTACATCGGGCGGCTCGGCGAGCAAGGGCTTTTTGAGCTAATGGGCACGAAAGAGATCAAGCGGCTGGGGCGCGGCGACTCGATTATGAATCAGTGGCGCATTGACGCCATCACCGACCAGGGCGTTGACGTGACGCTGACTCAGTACGACATCAAGCGCCGCGTGCCGCTGACTGAGAAAACGCGATGAGAAAGACGGCTCAAACCACATCGCCGGAATCTTCTGCTTGCGCCCTTCGTCCGGCCCGTGACGGCCAGCGCGGCTATGCGCTGCTCGGCTTGATCCTGACGCTGGCCATCCTGAGCATCTATCTGGTGTCGGCGGTCGTGCCGAACGTCAAGATGGAGGTGCAACGCTCGAAAGAAGAGGAGATGATCTATCGCGGCAACCAGATGGCCAAGGCCATCGCCCGCTACTATGGCGGGCGCATTCTTCGGCCTTTACAGCTTCGCGTGCCGCCGCCTTATGGCTTCCTGAAGGATCTGAAGAAGCTGCGCGATGGCGTCACCCTCGGGGTGACGCAAGTGAAGTTTGCGCGGGCGTCAGAGTTGATTGACCCGATGACCGGTGTTGAGTGGGAGCCTGTGCGCGCCCGCGACCCGCGCATCCTCGGCGTCCTGCAAGCTTATGCAATGACCGCCAACTGGACGATTACGCCTGACTATTCGCTGATTGCCGCCGCAACGGCGGTCAAGCATGCCGCCCGCAATCCCAACGCCTCGGAGACCCCGCCTGCGGGAGCGAATACCAACCGGCCCGGCGGCGCTGTGGGGCGGCCACCGGCCAGGCCCAACGACGAAGATGATGACGATGATGATGATGACGATGAGCCGCAGATGAACGACCCGCTCGGCCACCTGTTTAAATCGGACGGCAATTCACAGTTCGGGCAATCGGACCTGCCGATTGTCGGCGTTGCGCCCAAGCTCAAGGGCAAAGCCATTCGCCCGCTTTATGGCCTTGAGAACTACGAGGAATGGGTCTTCATCTACATTCCGCCGAACCCGCAGAATTTCGCGCCCGGCAATCCGCAATTCCGGGAGGAGCAACCGGGCCGGCTCCCAGTCAGCCCATAGCGTCACCAGCAGGCTGCTACAACGGTCGCTCTCGAATTGCAAAATGTTTGTAATTTGAGAGCGATCTGCTTTTTCGGCGCTCGACTTTTGGCTACACTACGAAAAGCAAATCTTCAAATACAGCGGCGAAACTCTGAGCAGTGCCCAGTTGATCGATTATGGCAACGATTGAACGGCAGCACGACGAGCCGCACGGCTCAAGCGAAGCTTCATCGCAAACGACGGCGGGCGCGGCGGACGCGCAACTGATTCGCGGCGTCGGCCTGACCAGCGCCACGACGCTGAACATGATCGATATGATCGGCGTCGGCCCGTTCATCACCATCCCGACGATTATCGCCGCCATGAGCGGCCCGCAAGCGATGATCGGCTGGATCTGCGGCGCGCTGCTGGTGATGTGCGATGGGCTGGTGTGGGCCGAGCTGGGCGCGGCGATGCCGGGCTCGGGCGGCTCGTACCGCTACCTCAAAGAAATTTACAACCCGAACAAGCTGGGCCGCATGGTCTCGTTTCTCTTCATCTGGCAATTGACCTTTAGCGCGCCCCTGTCGATTGCGACGGGCTGTATTGGACTGGCGCGCTACGCCAGCTACATCTGGCCGGGATTGACCAGAGTCTTTTTCGTCCTCGGCACAGACAAGGTGGGCATCAACGTCACCGGCACGACCTTTGTGGCGATGGGCACGATTGCGCTGGCGGTGCTGTTGTTGTATCGCCGCATCACGATCATCGGGCGGCTGGCGAAGTATCTCTGGATCGGCGTGCTGTTGACGGTGGCGTGGGTGATCTTTGCCGGAGTGACGAACTTTGAGAGCGCCCGCGCCTTCGATTTTCCGGCCGGGGCGTTTACGCCGTCGCTGGCCTTCTTTCAGGGACTCGGCGCCGCCATGCTGATCGCGGTATATGATTACTGGGGCTATTACAACGTCTGCTTCTTTGGCGGCGAAGTCAAAGACCCCGGCTATGTCATCCCGCGCGCCATCATCTATTCGATTCTCGCGGTCGCTGCCATCTACATCGTGATGAATATCAGCATCCTCGGCGTCATCCCTTGGCGCGATCTGGCCGAGACCGGCAAGCCCGAAAATGATGAGCTACAGCGGCACATCATCTCGAACCTCATGCAGCGGCTCTATGGCAACTGGGCCGGCAGCCTGGCGAGCCTGTTGATTATGTGGACGGCGTTCGCCTCAGTCTTCTCCTTGCTGTTGGGTTATTCGCGTGTGCCATACGCGGCGGCGACGGATGGCAATTACTTCAAGGCGTTCGCGCGCGTCCATCCGACGCACCGCTTCCCGCAGGTGTCGCTACTGGTGATGGGAGGGGTGGCGGCGGTTTGCTGTTTGTTCCGGTTTGAAGACGTGTTGAAAGCCATGGTGGTGATTCGCATCATGGTGCAATTCCTGGCGCAGATTGCCGGCGTCATGGTGCTGCGCTGGCGGCGGCCAGAGATGCCGCGCCCGTTTCGCATGTGGCTTTACCCTGTGCCGGCGGTGGTCGCGCTCTTTGGCTTCGTCTACGTGCTGGTGATGCGTAAGAAATCGACTGAACAGATTTACCTGGCGCTGGCGCTGGTGGTCGTCGGTTCGGTGATCTATCTGGTGCGCGCCCGCCGTCAACGACTGTGGCCTTTTGCCGGGCCGCAAGCGGCGCCGTCGAGTGGCGATTGATAACCTTCGGTCAACCAATCTATGGGCGATATGAAAAACTTCACAACACGCCGGGGCGTTACCTTTGTTATTCTGCTTACGATTGCCTTCGCGTCGCCAACCCGTCTGATGCTGCCTGAGCGGGCGAGTGCCGATGCGCGCGCCGCCGAGGATCGCGGCGCGGCGGGACTGGGGCAGGCGCTCAAACGGCTCGGAACCATTGCCAGCGCCCTGCATACGGGGGCGCACCCTGACGACGAAGACAGTGGCCTGCTCGCTTATCTGGCGCGCGGCCGTCAGGCGCGCACCGCCTATCTTTCCTTGACGCGTGGCGACGGCGGCCAGAACCTCATCGGCCCTGAGCTGTACGAGACGCTCGGCGTCATCCGCACCGAAGAACTCCTGGCGGCGCGGCGCATAGACGGCGCGCAGCAGTATTTCTCTCGTGCCTTTGACTTCGGCTTCAGCAAATCTCCGCAGGAAGCATTCGCCAAGTGGGACCGTGAAGCCGTGCTGTCGGATATGGTGCGGGTCATTCGCACCTTCCGGCCTCTGGTGATTGTTTCGGCGTGGTCGGGCACGCCGCTTGACGGGCACGGCCATCATCAAGCCTCAGGCATCCTGACGCCCGAAGCCTATCGCGCCGCCGCCGACCCTTCACGTTTTCCTGAACAGCTCAAGGAAGGCTTGCGCCCGTGGCAGGCAAAGAAGCTCTATATCCGCGTGCCGCCTCGCGAAGAGTTGAACAGAGGCCAGGAGGCACCCGCGCCGACGCTGACGATCAACAAAGGTCAGTTCGACCCGCTGCTCGGTCGCAGTTATTACGAGATCGCCGCGCAAGGACGCAGCCAGCACCGCTCGCAAGATCAGGGCACACTCGAACGGCGCGGTCCGCAGTTCTCGCGCCTGCGCCTGGTCGAAAGCGCCATCGGGCAGGTGAAAGATGAGAAGAATATCTTTGAAGACATCGACGTTGGGCTGACCGGTATTGCCGCTTTCGCGGGTCAGTCGGAGGCGCGCTTGCGGCCGGCGCTCGCAGCGATACAGCAAGTGGCTGACGAAGCCCTTGCGCAATACAACCCGCTCAAGCCAGGCCCGGTTGCGTTCACCATTGCTCGTGGCCTGCATCAATTGAGACAACTGCAAGCCGGGCTTGCAGGGTTTAACCTGACCGATGACCAGCGATACGAGGTCGGCTTCTTGCTCGGCAAGAAGGAGGCGGATTTTAGCGACGCGCTGGCGCGTTCGCTCGGTGTGGTGGTCGATTGCCTGACTGATGATGAACTGGTCACCCCAGGCCAAAGCTTCGCGATCAGTGTTCAAGTTTTCGCACCGCCCGGCGCTGATGTGCGCTCTTTCAACCTCAACTCGCCGCAGGGCTGGACGGCCGAACCACAAAAAGAGAAGGCCACAAGAGAGGAAGGCCGACCCACGGCGCAACGCGATTTCAAAGTCACCGTCGCCGCTGATGCAGAAGCGACGGAACCCTACTGGCTCAAGAATCCGCGCAAAGGAGATATGTTCGTGCCGGGCAGCGGCGGCACGGGTATCGAGCCGGTTGCGCCGCCCGTGATCAGCGCAACCGTCGAGTTAGAGATCGCCGGCGAGCCGGTCGTCATCAATCAAGCGGCGCAGTTCCGCTTTGCCGACAAGGCGCTTGGCGAGATTCGCCGCGAGTTAAAGGTCGCGCCGGCGCTCTCGCTCGCCGTGTCGCCTTCGCTGCTGGTCTACCCGCAATCAAGCAAGCCGCTGGCGCGTGAGATCAACCTGACGGTCACGAACAATCAGAAGGAGGGCGCGCGCGGCGTGGTCAGCCTGCGCAAAGTCAAAGGCTGGACGCTGGCGCCTGCCGAAGCCGCTTTCGACCTCAAGCGCGAAGGCGAGCAGCAGAGCTTCAGCTTTACGGTGACGGCCCCGGCTGGCGCGAGTGATTCGCGCCACATCGTCGCGGTGGCACAGACGGCGGACGGGCGCGAGTACCGCGACAGTTATCAGCGCATCGCTTACCCGCACATCGAATCGCGTCTGATCGCCCGGCGCGCCGAGACCGAGGCCCTGTCATTCAATGTGAAGGTCGCGCAGGGATTGCGCGTCGGCTATATCGAAGGCGCCGGCGACGACTTTGCCAATGCCTTGAAACGCATGGATGTGGACGTGCATACGCTCGATTCTCGTGAGCTGGCCTCGGGCGATTTGAGCAAATACGATGTGATCGTCTTAGGCATACGGGTCTACGAGGTCAGACCGGACGTGATCGCCAACAACGCGCGGCTGCTCGATTACGCGAAGCAGGGCGGGACGCTGATCGTGCAGTACAACAAGAACGAGATTGCCGCCGGCAACTTCACGCCATACCCCGTGAAGATGAAGCAGGGAATGCCCGACCGCGTGACCGACGAGACGGCGCATGTGACGCTGCTCGATCCTTCGCATCCGCTCTTCAATTACCCGAACAAGATCACCGAGGCCGATTTCGCCGGCTGGGTGCAGGAGCGCGGCACTTACTTCTTCAGCGAATGGGACGCGCAGTACAAGCCGCTGCTGGCTTCGCACGATGCGAATGAGGAAGAGAAGCGCGGCGGCGAGTTGATCGTGCCGGTCGGTAAAGGATATTACATTTACACGGGCTACGCGTGGTTTCGCCAGTTGCCGGTGGGAGTCCCCGGCGCGTATCGCATGATCGCCAATCTGGTGAGCTTTCCGAAAGCCGGGGCGGCCCGCGGCGCGGCGCGGTAAGTAGAGGTTTAGCGCGTATTCACGCTCGACTTTTGCAGCGTCGCCTCGGCGGCTTCGAGCGCCGCGTCGCGGTGGTGTTGCAGGTCGGCCAGCGTCAGCGGCACCGCATGGTTGGGCGTAACCCCGACGCCCTCGATGCGATGGCCCTGCGGCGAAATGTATTTCAATTCGCTGACCGCAAGCTCGCTGCCGCCTTTCAGCTTTTTGAAGTGCGAAATGCCCAGCACGCAGCCGCAGCTCTGCCGCCCGACTACCGCCGCCCGACCGTTCTCCTGCATCGCCACCGAGAACAACTCCGAGCCGCTGCCCGACCCTTCATTTACCAGGATCACCACCGAGCCCTTATAAACCTGATCGTCGCGATCCGTATAGAGGCTGAGGGTTTTGCCGCTGCGCGACACGAACTGGCCAAACGACACTCGTGTACTGAAGAAAGAACTGGCGATCTTAACGACCTCCTGAGCTTCACCGCCGGGGTTGCCGCGCAGGTCAACGATGATGCCGGGAGCGTCTTTAAAATTATCCAGCGCCCGCTTGAAATCTTTATGCGCCGGCGATTTCCATAAGGTTAGCTTAATGTAGCCGACGCCCGACCCCAACCGCCGGGCGATCACCTGCGCGACATCGGAAACGATGCGCCGCGTCAGGCGGACTTCGAGCGGCGATCCATCAGCGCGCGCCAGCGTCAAATGTAGCGGAGTGCCCGGCTCGCCCTCGACCAGCTGGCGGTAGATGCGCAGCTTGACGGCGCGCTCTGTCGACGTGCCGGCGACGCGGGCTTGCGCCTCGGCGATTTTTTGCGCCACGGGCTTACCGCCGATGGCGACGACCAGCATGCCAACCTCGACGCCCATGCGCGCGGCGTCGGAATTCGGCTCAACGCTGACGACGACCGGCTTGCCTTCGACTTCGGCGATGGAGACCCCCGCGGTGATGGCTTTAAGCTGCTCGCGCTCCATGCGCTCGCGCGGCGTCGCGAATCGCGTGTGGGCGTCGCGCAGCTCGCCGACCATCTTTTTCATCGCGGTGTAGAAGTCTTCGTCACTGCTCGCGGTTTCGACGACCGGGCGATACTGCTCGCGCACGGCGCGCCAGTTAACGCCATTAAAAGAGGGGTCGTAATACTTCTCGTTGATCGTTGCCCAGGTTTCGCTGAATATCTCCTGGCGGTCTCTCTGGGTTAATCTGGCGACGCCTGTGGACGGATCGTTGGTGCTGCGTTCGAGCGCCTGCCGCTTGTGGCTATGGTGCGCCGCCGCCGGATTGGCGAGCGCCGCCAGCAACAGTAACAGGGCAAATGCGTCTTGCAGAATTGAGGCTTTGCGGCTAAACAATCTCGTCTACTCCTTTACCACCGGCTCATCTGATTCCGTCGGCGCATAGTTGATGATAACAAAACAGCCTCGGCGAATACTACTGATAAACCATGCCTGGATAGCAGGCGGGCGATTCCTTTGCGGCGAAGTTGACGCCTGTTGCGGCGCGTTGATAACGTGTAAGGCTGACTTGATACGCCCGACAACCGAAAGGAATTCTCTATGCTTCCCCCTTTTCAAAACGAGCCGCTCACCGATTTTTCAAACGAGCGCAACGCCGCCGTGATGCGCGAGGCGATTGCCAATGTCGAAGCGGCCTTTGGCCGTGATTACCCGCTGATCATCGGCGGCAAACGCTACACGACCGGCGATATGCTGGCTTCGCCGAACCCTTCAAACTATGACGAAGTCGTCGGCCTCGTTCATAAGGCGACGGTCGAATTGGCCGACAAGGCGATTGAGGCCGCCACCGCCGCGTTCAAAGAATGGAAGCAGGTCGCGCCCGAAGTGCGCGCCCGCTATCTGCTGAAGGCCGCGGCGATGCTGCGCCGGCGCAAAGCCGAGTTCGCGGCGCTGATGGTGCTGGAAGTCGGCAAATCATGGGTCGAAGCCGACGCCGACGTTGCCGAGGCGATTGACTTCGCGGAATTCTACGCCCGCGAGATGATCCGTTACGGCGGCACACATGGGCTGACGCCGCTCGCGGGCGAGCAGAACGAGCTGTATTATGTGCCGCTCGGCGTCGGCATCGTCATTCCGCCGTGGAATTTCCCGCTGGCTATCATGGCCGGCATGACGCTGGCGGCGGTCGTCACCGGCAACACCGTCGTCCTCAAGCCGTCGAGCGATAGCCCTGTGATTGCGGCGCGCTTCGTCGAGCTACTTGAAGAAGCCTCGCTGCCGCCGGGCGTCGTCAACTTTCTGCCGGGCAGCGGCGGGCGCATTGGCGATTTCCTGGTCGGCAACCCGCGCTCGCGCTTCATCGCCTTCACAGGCTCGAAGGAAGTCGGCTTGCACATCAACGAGCTGGCGTCGAAGACCGCCGAGGGCCAGCTCTGGATTAAGCGCGTCGTCGCCGAGATGGGCGGCAAAGACACAATCGTCGTTGACGAAACGGCAGACCTTGACGAAGTGGCCGAAGGCGTGACCGCCTCGGCGTTCGGTTTTTCGGGACAGAAGTGCTCGGCCTGCTCGCGGGTTGTCGTGGTTGACGAGGTTTATGACAAGTTGCTTGAGCGCGTCGCCGTTCGTGCAGGAAGGCTGCGCGTCGGCCCGACACGCGAGCAAGAGAATTGGATGGGGCCGGTGGCGAGCCGCAGCGCCTATCAATCCATTTCGGACTACATCGAGATCGGCAAGGGCGAAGGCCGTTTGCTTGCGGGCGGCGAGCCGCTCAGTGCGGAGCAGCGCGGCTGGTTCATCCGCCCGACAGTCATAGGCGACGTCGAGCCGATGGCGCGCATCTCGCAGGAAGAAATCTTCGGGCCGGTGCTGGCGGCGTTTCGCGCCAGGGATTTCGACGCGGCGCTCGACATCGCCAACAACACGCAGTTTGGATTGACCGGCGCGGTCTATAGCCGCGAGCGCAAGCGTTTAGAGCAGGCGCGGCGCGATTTCCATGTCGGCAACCTCTATCTGAACCGCAAGTGTACCGGCGCGCTCGTCGACGTGCATCCGTTCGGCGGCTTCAATATGTCGGGCACAGACTCGAAGGCCGGCGGGCGCGACTACCTGTTGCTTTTTATGCAGGCCAAGTCGGTCGCCGAGAAACTGTAGCCTGTGAGCGCGGGCATCTTGCCCGCCGGTCTTGCGCATGCAAAAGGTTGCGGGCAAGATGCCCGCGCTCACAGGCCATTTTTAAATGATTGACCGGTTTTTCCGGTCACAGCTATCCTATTACCTATGAAGCACAATTTCTTGGCCTTTCTTCTCTGTTTAGCCCTGGCTTTGTCTGCGTTGGCGCAGGACAAGCCGGGCGGGGTGTCATCGAACCGGTCTCAGTCGGCGGGTTTCATTCTGCCTGCCGATGTCAACGTCCGTGTCGAATCCGACCCGCGCACGCTCATTGTGATGGCGGCCATCAACGTCGCCGGATTCGATGCCGAGACCGGCGGGCTGCCGCTATCGCCTTTGCGCGCCGAGCTTCGCAAAGACCTTGTGAATATCGATCCGCAGTTGCGGGCGCGGCTCTCGGCTTTTTACAAAGCCCACCGCCGCCCAGGGGTTGACGAGATGACCGATGCGACGCGCTACGCCGCCTTGAGTCTGCTGATGACGGCGCCGCCGGCATTCAACGTCCACACGCCGCAAGGCGTCATTCTGCCTGAAGAGCTGCAATCGCTCTTGAGCGTCGGAGAGCGAGAAACCGAGCCGACGATTCAGAAGCTGGTGCGCGAGTTTTACCTGACGAGCGGTATTAAAAATTTTCTCGCGAAGTATATGCAGGTCGCCGATGCCTATGCGACTGCTTACCGCCAACCTGTTGGCGAGCTGATCTATCAAACGCTCGAATACTTTCATGCCAGCCCCGAAACGATCATCAATATGCGCCCGCTCGTCATTACGCCGACCGACACCGACACGCGGCGCAAGAAGCAGACCCCGACGGTCGTGGCGCGTAATCGTTCGCGTCAGGTCTTCGTCGTCACCGACCCGCTGCTGGCGATGAATACCTCTGTGGTGCGCGGCGACATCCTGAACCAGAAAGACGACCTGCTGGCGCGGCGCGTCGGCGACGATTATATCGTCATCGTCGGCCCGTCCCGGCTTTACAACATCGACGGCGTGCGCCAGGCGATGATCCGTTTTGTCACCGACCCGCTGGTTGAGCGCCACTTGAAGTTCGCGCTTGATTATAAAGAGCAGATCGGCAAGCTGGTGGCGGCGGTGCCGACAGCGGCGCGGCAGTATAGTTCGAGCGTCTACCTGGTGCTGCGAGAATCGCTGGCCCAGGCGGCAGAGGCGCGGCTGAAGCGGCTGCGGGCGATGGCCGGTGGCCCGCCGTATACGGAGGATGACGCGACGTTTGATCTGGCCCAGGCCTACCTGCGCGGCGCCGTGCTGACGTTCCACTTTTACAGCGCGCTGCGCGACCTCGAATCCGTAGGGCTGAGTCTTGAAACCTTTATCGATCAGATGATCGCCACCGTGAAGTTCGAGCGCGAGGCGACACGCGCCAAAGAATTCGAGTCCGTGGTTGCGCGCGTGGCAGCGGCTCGCAATGCCCGCAAGAGTGAGCCGGCAGCCGAGCCAGCGGGCGTGCCGGTGGCGAAAAAGATGCTCGCCTCGGATGACCTGATTCGTCAGAAGAAGTTCGCCGAAGCGCGCGGCATTCTTGAATCGGTGTTGGCCTCGGACCCGAATAACGCCCGCGCCCTTTACGGGCTGGCGCAGGTCGTTAGCTCGACGCCTTCGGCGGTCGAGCTTGATCCCAAGGCCGACGAAAACGATAAAATCCAGGCACAGCATGACCGCTTCGAGCAGGCGATCAAGCTTTACCATCGGGCCATTGACGCGGCCTCGCCCGAATCCGAAAAGTGGCTCATTCAATGGAGCCATGTCCTGCTTGGCCGCATCTACGACTTTCAGGAATTCCGCAATGACGCGCTCGCCGAATACGACAAGGCGATAGAGATGGGCGACATCGCCAACGGCGCCCTCAAGGAAGCCAGGGAAGGGAAACAGCGCCCCTACGGACAAAAAAATTAAAGACAGTAGGCAGGCGAGCTCTAAGCTCCATTAGGAGCGTGATGTTTATAGTCGAGACGTTGAATAAAGACGAAGCTTCGTAGGAGCGCGATGTCAACATCGCGCTCCTACGAAGCTTGGATTCTTTTCCACACTGGTTGCTATAAACATCGCGTCCCTACGGGACTGTGAACCGTCTGCTTCCTGCTTCCTGCTTCCTGCCTACTACCTACTGCCAACCGACAAATGCTCTATCAACTCTTGACTCATCAGTTGCGGGCGGTTATTATCGTCGCCGTAACAGAGCTGAAAAACAATCAGCCCGTACCTGCCCAATCAATTAACAATTAACTTCCTCACGTTAATTCTGGATTCATAGGAGAGGTGTAAATATGTCTGTCAGTCTGATGGAAAATAACCCGACGGGAGGACGCGTCATCGCCGGTGATAAGCTGGTATTGCGCGTCAACGCTTATGATCCGAATGGCATTCACAAGATTTCCATTCAGTGCTTCCAGTTCAGCATGGGGAATTCCAGCAAGGCCAAGCTCGCTTCGGGCGAATTGATCGTGCCGTCCGACGAGGCCTACGAGCGCAAGACGTTTGAAGTGACTGTGGAGGTCCCTGAGAACGCCGCCTACGGCAAGTGGGGCGTGCAGATGATTGAGTTCACCAACCTGCGCGGCTACAAGGCATGTTTCTACCGCGGCCACGACAAGTTCGATAACCTGGTATTTGAAGTCGTGCCGCCGCCCAGCAAAGAGGACGAGCTGTTGCATTTCAGCGGCGTCGAGCTTGACTCGCGGAACCTCTGCGCATGACGCAGGCATCGGCCCGGGCGATAGCTGGCGCGTGATTAATGCTCGGCGGCCGCTTTGGGATTGGTGCGGTCGTAGGTTTGCAGCATCTCAAGGGCGATCTTTACAGGGACGCCGAAGTTCGAGCCGCCGAAGCTCTGGCCGCCGTCAATCGTCGTCAGGATCGCCGAGTTGATGGCGATGACGCGGCCCTGGCGGTCAAAGATCGGGCTGCCAGAGCCGCCTTCGGTGGTCTGTGCGCTGTGAACGATCTTGCCCGGCAGCGCGTCGCTGATCGTTCCGGTCGTCGTCAGCGGGCGGATGAAGCCGCGCTCGGCTAGCCCCTGCGCAACGTCGGTCACCGAACGTCTATGCAGTCTTAAAATCTCTGTCTTCTCGTTTTCGTCAATCCGTTGCAGCAACCCGTCAACGCCCGTCGGGAAGCCGAGCAGCACGACCGGCTCGCCGACAATCGTGTGGCTGTCCTCGTCGGTCATCGGCAGCACGCGCAGAGCGGCGTTGCCTTGCTCAAACTTGCAGAGCGCGACGTCGTAGCGCACGGAGGTGCTGGCGACTTTCAAATCGAACGGCTCTTTGATGGCCGGGAAGAAAGCGGCCAGCGAGTCGAGGCGCGCCGTATACCCCTGGCCCTGAGCCTGGAGAATTTGCATGACCGGGTCGTTGGCCCAGGGCTGGACGACGTGTTTATTAGTAGCCACCAGCCCGTCTTCGACGACGAAGCCGGTGCCTGTGTAATCGACATGATAAATGCCGCCGGCGCCGTCTACGGAGAGCAGCAGGTGGCCGGTCTTATCTATCGGCTGGTCCGAGAAGCTCTCGGCGCTCTCATAGCGGAGCGGTCGCCCTGTGCCGCGCTCGACGAAGCTGAAGCTGCCGACGATCAAGCAGACGCCGGGGCTGAACTGCTCGGCGATGCGCTGCGTTGACTGCTGAATGTCTTCGTTGGCCTGGCGCAGCCGGTTGATCTCTTCCTGCTGTTTATTGATGACGTCCTGGGCGCGGTTGCGCGCCTCTTTTTCGCTGCCGACCTGATCGCGCAGTTGTTCGGTGCGGTGGTTGAGCCGAACCATCGTCACCAGCACAAACCCCAGTGTGCCGAGCGCGACGATGATCAAAAAAGTGACCAGGCTGACGGCCAGCCATTTGGCGCGGCGCGGAATCTCGGCCCACAGGCTGGCGGTCAGCTCTTTGACGAAAAGCGTGGCGGTTAGCGGATGAACGGGCTGAGCGGCGACCGGCTCGACTTCGACAGGCCGCCGGCGGGAGAGCGTGGTCGCCGAAAAGTTCTCCGGCATCACCTGAAAAAGGACGCTGGCGCTCGACATTCCATGCCCGAAGTGTAGGGTGTCGCCGTCGTGCAGGACATGACCCGCGGCTCCGGCATCATCCGTGAGCGGCTCGCCGTTCACAGTGATCTCTGTGCCGTTCAGCTCGGGCTGCGGAACCAGATGAAAGATGTTGTTGTCGTTATAGATGTCGGCGAGCACGCCCGAAGGCAGGGCTCCGCCTTCTTCCGGCACCAGCTTCAAGTCCGAAGCATCCGAGGTGCCGACGGTGACGCGATCCTGAGTAAAGATTCTGGTTTTGCCTTTCTCACTGCCCGAAAGGTACACGAACATCAGCCGACTCATGCGCTTTTTCGCCTCTCCGAGTGAATAATAACATTCCCGCCAAAAACCGTCAGCCGAAACCTCCGCTTTAGTTTATCAATCGCCGCGACAGGTTGCTTGCGGCTTTGTCGGCATCCTTGAGCGCGTGGTAGGATGCTGGTTCCGGCTGGCCAAATACAATGACAAAACGGGAGATGGGATGGAAGCGAAATCTTGCCATGATCGCTATTTAATTTGTGCCCCGATGAATGCGGGCGCTCAACCGCCGCCGAGGATGACGCTTTTTAGGCGGCTTGGCATGCGTTCACTCCTCGCCTTCGCCCTCGGCTTGCTGCTTTCGGGACTGCCGGCGGTCGCGCAAAAGAAGGGCGAGAAGAAGGAGGACAAGAAGAAGCCTGCCGAGACGTTAAAGATCGCCCGCGTCACGCAAGGCATGGGATTGTATGCGCTCGGCCCGATCTCTCCCGACCGCAAGTCGCTGCTGCTGCTGGCGCAAAAGCCGAATCAACCGCCCAACCTCTACGTAATGAATGTTACGGATCGCTCGATTCGCCCGGCGTTGACGAATTTTCAATGGGGCGCGGCTGATCCGGCCTGGTCGCCCGACGGTCAGACCGTGGCGCTCGCCGGCTTCGGCGAATCGGGCAGCTTTGCCGAAATCTATCTGCTCGACATGAAGACCGGCAAATTGCGCCAGATGACGAAGAATAATTTCAGCGATAAAGAGCCGGTCTTTACACCCGATGGCAAGCAGATTTATTACACGACCGACGAAAGCCCTTTGCCCGATGCCGCCTTTGGCATCCTCCATGTCGCGCGGATTGCGGCGGCGGGCGGCAAAGGCGAATGGTTCACCGAAGAGGAAACGCCGAGCACGCATCCGGGCATCGGCGAAGATGGCAAGTCGGTGATGCTCGTCAAAGTCAGCGAGGCGAGCGGCAGGCATTCGCTCTGGCAATACGATCTCAAAGGCAAGCCGCTGCGCGACCTGACCGAAACGCGCTTCGCGCGCATCCACCGTTACCTCTTCAGCCCTTCAGGCGGCACGCTGGTCTTGTGGGGGCAGGAAGAGGCCGAGCAGCAGGACGAAATCTTCCTGCTTGATTTGAAGAGCGGCAAGGTCACTGACCTGCCTGATCCCGACCAGCCCAAGCGCAGCCCCGCACTGTCACCCGATGGCAAGATGATCGCCTTCATCGGCCCGACCGACGATGGCAACCAGCTATTCGTCTACGACTCGACCGCGGGGCTCGTTCAACAGGTGACCTTCAAGCCCGGCAATGCCCACTCGCCGGTATTCATCTCCGACCACGAGATCATGTTCGGCTCGAACCGCGACCGAGAGCCGGAGATTTATGTGATCGATCTGACGCCGCCGCCTGAAAAAAAGAAATGATACTCGCCCCGCCGGCAACCGCGAACCCGCAATATTAGCTAGGGATCACTGCGTCTTTGAGGCGCGGGTACTCTGTGGCAAGCGAGGCCGGGCCGGGGACTTTCGCGCCTTCGAGCGCCGATTTGATCTCCAGCGCGTTGACTATGCCTTTGCCGCGAAAATGATTGTTGGTGATGACGTAGGTCTCCCGCGCGTGGCGCGCCACGTTCTTGATGTTGTCAATCCACGGCGCCATCTCTTCGGCGGAGTAAAGGTAGTCGTAGCGATCCGCGGGGCTCTTGTTCTCGGCAAACCAGTTTTCGTAGTTGCGGCCGTGGAGGCGGACATAGCCAATGCGCGAGGTGGTCTGCGCCGATGGCTTAATTGAGCGCCCGAACAGCGGTTGATCGATGTTGCAAAAGCCAACCTGCCGCTCTTCGAGGGCCTCGTATATTTCGGGCGTGTTCCACGAGCCGTGCCGCACTTCAAGGATCAGCGGATAATCTTTGAACCGGTCAATCAAGCCGAAGAGGTACTGGCTATCGGCATCGTTATTCTTGAATGACCAGGGGAATTGCATCAGCAAGCCGCCGAGCTTGCCGCTGCCGGCCATCGGCTCGATGCCGGCGCGGAAAGCGCGCTCGTCACGTTCGGTCGCTTTGCCGCGCTCGTGCGTGAACACTTTGTAAAGCTTGGCGGTGAATTTGAAATCCGCGTTGTGTGCGGTGCGCCGCACCCATGATCTTCCCATCACCGCAGTCGGCGGGCGGTAGAAGCTGCTGTTGATCTCGATGGTGTCGAAGAAGCTGGCGATGTACGCCAGTTGATCGAACTTCGCTCCCGCGCCTTCAGGATAGACAATGCCGCGCCAGTCATCGTAAGACCAGCCTGCCGGCCCGACTCTGATCTTTGCTGCCATGTCTTCATTTTAAAAAAGGTTGGAGGATGAATGCCAGCCGCCCGATGAGCCTGACCTGTAAGAAGGCCGCTTGATGGCACCCGGTTTGCCATTGAGTTAAGAGGATTGGTTCGGCCGTACGGATTCAATCCGGCGAACCGAGCCGCTGAATTCATTCGAGGAGGGAAGCGATGAAGCGATACTTGATCGGACTGGCTCTCACGGGCTTGGGCACGCGGCTGACGAGACGCGCACGAGGCATCGTGCCGCAACGGCGGCAGGCGGGCGGCGCGGCAAATGTCGCGGGGATGCTAATCGCCGCGGGCGTCGGCGCAGGGTTGATCCGCTGGCTGAGCCGACGCTAGCGCCTGGTTCCGACCCTCAGCGCAACGCTTGAATGAGCGCGCCGTTGCCCCGTATACTCAACGGCTATGTCTGATGCGGATGTAACGATTCGCGAGTGCGTATCGGTCGAAGATTTTCGCCAGTGCATTGAGCTTGAACGTGCCGTGTGGCGCGACGACGATATCGGCATCATGCCGATCCGTCTCTACATGATCTCGAAGGCGTGCAAAGCGCCGACGGTCGGGGCGTTTGATCATACGGGCAGGCTCGTCGGCTTCGTCCACACGATGCTCGCATTGATGGGCCGCCATACGATTTATCACTCGCACCTCGCGGCGGTCGTCGAAGGGCTGCGCCATAAAGACATCGGCTACCGCATGAAGCTCAAGCAGCGCGAGTTCGCCATCGAATCCGGCATCCCGCTGATCATCTGGACCTTCGACCCTCTGCAATCACGCAACGCCCACCTCAATATCAACAAGCTCGGCGCGATCATTCGCCGCTACGAAGAGAATTATTATGGCGAAGGACTATCGGCGGTCTTTGGCGCCGACGTGCCATCGGATCGCGTTTTCGCGGAATGGTGGGTGGGCTCGCCGCACGTCGAAGCGGCGCTCGCCGGAACCAGGCCACAGGTAGCAGACGCCGAATCGGTCATCATTCCGGAAGATATTCAGTCGGTGCGCGACCGGTCGGTTGAAGATCATAAGCGATGGCGTTTGCGGGTGCGCGCAGACTTTTTGCGCGAGCTGAGCCGCGGGCTGATTGCCCGCGGCTTTGAGCGCGACCCATCGAGCGCCACGAGCCGTTACCTCTTTGGCAAGGACGAAAGCCAGTTTACTTTTGGATGAGAAAGACGATGAAATTGAACCTCGAACGAATCGAGCTGCGCGAGATCGAGCTGCCATTGAAGTACCCGTTTGAAACGAGCTTCGGGCGCACGACGCGGCGGCGCATTATGATCGTGCGGGTCTTTGATCAATCGGGGGCCTTCGGTTACGGCGAATGCACGGCGCCCGAAGACCCTTTCTTCAACCACGAGACGATAGATACGGCGTGGCTGATTATCTCGCAATATATCGCGCCGATACTGGCATCGGCGCGCGTCGAAAGCGCCGCCGAAGTCAATGAAGCGCTCGCCCGCATTCGCGGCAATCGCATGGCGAAAGGCGGCGTCGAAACCGCCGTCTGGGACCTCGAAGCGCGCCTCGCGGGGCAACCGCTCTGGCGCTTTCTCGGCGGCACGCAGAGCGAAATTGCCAGCGGCGTATCTATCGGCTTGCAGGAGTCGAACGCGGCGCTGCTCGAAAAAGTCGAGCGCGAGCTGGCCGCCGGTTATCAGCGCATCAAGATCAAGATCAAGCCGGGCCGCGACGTCGAGCTGGTCGCCGCCATCCGCGAACGCTACCCGCAGATCAGGCTTTCGGTTGACGCCAACTCGGCTTACACGCTGGCCGACATTGACCTGCTCAAGCGCCTGGACGAATACAACCTGATGATGATCGAGCAGCCCTTGACGCCGGGCGATCTGGTAGACCACGCCCGGCTTCAGCGCGAGCTTAAGACGCCGATCTGCCTGGATGAATCGATCACCATGTTGATGGATGCGCGCCATGCGATTGAGCTGGGCTCGTGTCGGATCATCAATATCAAGCTCGGTCGCGTCGGCGGCCACAGTGAAGCGCGGCGCATACAGGATTACTGTCACAATCGCGCCATTCCTACCTGGTGCGGCGGCATGCTGGAATCGGGAGTCGGGCGCGCCCACAACATCGCGATGTCTACGCTCGCAGGCTTCACGCTGCCGGGCGACGTTTCGGCGTCGGCGCGTTACTGGGAAGAAGACATCATCGAGCCGCCCGTGACCGTCTCGGCCCGCGGCACGATCACGCCGCCAGAGGGGCCGGGCATCGGCTTTGCGGTTAACGAAGCCCGCCTCGAATCGCTCGTCGCGCGGCGGCAAGAGATCAAGCTGTAGAGGAGAGACCATGTCAGAGTTTGAGGGCAGGGCGGCAATTGTCACGGGCGGCTCGCGCGGCATTGGGCGCGCCATCGTTGAGGAGCTGGCGCGGCGCGGCGCGGCGGTCGCCTTCAGCTACTCGCGCAATCAGGAGATGGCCGATCAAGTGGTGGCCGCGGTCGAAGCGGCAGGCGGGCGGGCGCGCGCGTTTCAGGCTGATGTCACCGATGCGAAGGCCGCGGAAGAGATGGTTAAAGCGGTCAAAGCCGAGTTCGGCTCGGTAGATTATCTGATCAATAACGCCGGCATCACTCGCGACAAGCTGATTATGATGATGAGCGCCGAAGACTGGGATGCGGTGATCGATACCAACCTTAAGGGTGTGTTCAACGTGACGAAGCCGGCGGTCGCCATTATGGTGCGCCAACGGCGTGGCGCGATCTTGAACATCTCTTCAATCAGCGGCGTCGTCGGCATGGCCGGGCAGACGAACTATTCGGCATCTAAGGCGGGCTTGATCGGCTTTACCAAAGCGCTGGCCAAAGAGGTTGCACGGCGCAGCGTCACGGTGAATGCGCTGGCGCTCGGCCTGATCGAAACCGATATGACAGTGGGCTTGGCCGAAGAGTACAAACAGAAGATGCTCGAACAGATACCGCTTGGCCGGTATGGCTCGGCTGGCGAAGTGGCGCGGGTGGCGGCGTTCCTGCTTTCGGAAGATGCGCGCTACATCACTGGCCAGGTGATCCAGGCAGACGGCGGGCTGGCGATTTGATCTGGAGTCGTTTGCGGATTTGGTAAGCGATGCCACAAAAGCGCCAGGACACTAAGAAACAGAAAGCGAATGGAGATTCTTAGTGTCCTGGCGCTTTTGTGGCTATCCCTCATTCGATAGTGACCAAGGGGTAGACCATCTTGCCTTTGCGCTCAACCTCGATCTGATACTGCCCTGGCTTGAGTTCCGACACCGCCTTGGAAAGCTCTTCAACGCTGGTGATCTCCGTGCGATCCACCTTGTGAATGACATCGCCGTGAAGGATGCCTGCGCGTTCGGCGGCGCTGCCCGGCGCGACCTGCATCACAATCGCGCCCGACTGCGTTTTGAGATTTAAACGGCTAGCGATATCCGGCGTCACGGTTTGCGCGAATACGCCGAGGCGGCCCTTCGGCTGCTCGCCTTGCGGTTGATCGTCGTCATTATTGTCGTTATCGGGGTTCGACTGCCGAGCCGTCAGATCATCAGGCCGCTCGACCAGCTCGACGGCCGCGCTCTGCGCTTGACCATCGCGTAGATACTCGACGCGCGCCTTCGTGCCGACGGGCGTCGCCGCCACCAGGTCGGTCAACTCGCGCGGCGCTTTCACCTTCTGGCCATTAAAGGCAGTGATGACGTCACCGGCGCGAATGCCGGCCTTGCCCGCGGGACTGTTCGGGTCAGGCACGCCGCTGACGAAAACGGCGCTGCCCGGCTCAAGCCCCGCGGCATGGGCGCGCGCTTCGTCAAGCGGCACGACTTGCACGCCGAGATAACCCCGGCTCACCTTGCCCGAAGTGACCAGCTTGCCGAAGACATCGCGAACGGCGTTTGCGCCGATAGCGAAGCCGATGCCGATGTTGCCGCCCTGGCCGAAGAATGACTGTCCACCGGTAAAGATCAACGTGTTGACGCCGATGACTTCGCCCTGCATGTTGACCAGCGGGCCGCCCGAATTACCGGGATTGATCGGCGCGTCGGTTTGAATGTACTTGTTATATTGCGAAGCGCCGAGCTCGCGCCCGGTGGCGCTGACAATGCCGGCGGTGATCGTCTGTTGCAAGCCGAAGGGGCTGCCGAGGGCCAACACCCAGTCGCCTTGCTGAACCTCGTCGCTGTTGCCCAGACGCGCGACCGGCAAGCCGCTGGTGTTGATGTGGATGACGGCAATGTCTGTCGCCGCGTCTTTGCCGACGACATCGGCTTTGAACCGCCGCCCATCGGCCAGCGTCACTTCGATCTTTGAAGCGTTGCGAATGACATGATTATTCGTCAGGATGTAACCGTCCTCGGTGGCGATGAAGCCTGAGCCAGCGCCTTCGCGCTGCTGTTGACCCTTAGGCATCGGCAGCCCGAAGAAATTCTCCGGGGCATCCGCTTGACTGACGGTCTCGACCACGTTGATGAAGACGACGGCATCTTTGACGGTGCGGATGACTTCGCGGAACGAACGCGACAGCTCCGTGGGCGAAGGCGCGTTGTTTGAAACGGCGGCCAGCGAAGGCGGCAGCTCCGGCGGCTTCCCTGCGCCGCGGTGCCCTCTGGCTTGCAGGATGCCCACAACGACGACGAGTAATCCGATGCCCAGAGTCAGCCCAACAATAGTTAGCTTCTTGCTTCTCGGCTGACGAACGGGCGGGGCGTTCAAGGGAGCAGTCGGTCTGCTAAAAGCGGCGCTGCGATTCACTTCATCCATGATTCATCCTTCCACATCATGATCTGTCTGGGTAAAAGATTAGCGAATCGGAGAGGCGGTGCGCAACAGGGTGGGAAGGGAAAGCCGACGAGGGGAGGCGGCGAGGGAGAAAACCGACGCGGGGACACGGAGACGCGGCGACGCGGAGAAGGGAAGACCAGCTATTAGCCTCTGTCTTTTTTCCCTCACCGCGTCGCCGCGTCTCCGTGTCCCCGCGTCACGCTTCCCGCGTCCCTCCGTCTCAAGTGGTGAGGCGGCGCGA
Organism: Blastocatellia bacterium; assembly: GCA_035275065.1. Lineage (NCBI taxonomy): Bacteria > Pseudomonadati > Acidobacteriota > Blastocatellia > Blastocatellia bacterium. The sequence continues at coordinate 4,810 of DATENM010000017.1, read as the reverse complement.
GCGCGTCAGCCCGTAAGACTTCAACTGCCGGTAAAGCGTGCTGGGCGAGATGCCGAGTATCTCGGAGGCGCGCCCCTGGTGCCAGCCTGTCTGTTCCAGCACCGTGAGAATCTGCTTGCGGCGCAGCTCGTCGAGGCTGCCGCCGGCGCCGAGTCCGAGGTCTTCGCTCTCTAGTAACATCGGGCGATGGGCGCGCAATTCCAAGGGCAAGTCGTCCGGCGTGATGATGTCGCTGCCCGAAAGGATCACGGCGCGCTCGATGACATTGCGCAGCTCGCGGACGTTGCCCGGCCAGTGATAATTGTTCAGCAGCTCCATCGCGTCGTCCATGATGCTGACGCCGCGCCCGCCCGTGGTGCGCGCCAGGAAATGCTCGGCCAGTGAAGAGATGTCCTCCGGACGCTCGCGCAGCGGCGGCAGGTGGATCATGAAATTGTTGATGCGGAAGAGCAGGTCGCCGCGGAACTTGCCTTCAGCGACATACTCATCGAGATTGCGATTCGTCGCGGCGATGAAGCGCACGTCAACGCTCACCTTCTTGGTGCCGCCGACGCGGAAGAAGGTCTGAGTCTCAAGCACCCGCAGTAACTTCGCTTGCAGGGTGAGGTTCATCTCGCCGATCTCATCAAGGAAGAGGGTGCCGCCGTGCGCCAGCTCTAACAAGCCGAGCTTGCGTTGCCGCGCGCCGGTGAAGGCCCCCGACTCGTAGCCGAAAAGCTCGGATTCCAGCAATGTCTCTTGAATCGCGGCGCAGCTAATATCGATGAACGGGCCATTGCGGCGCGGCGAGAAGTTATGCACGGTGTTGGCGACGATCTCTTTGCCGGTGCCCGATTCGCCGGTGACCAGGACGAAAGCGTTGGACGCGGCGACCTTGCGTACCACCGACATGATCTCGATCATCCGCTGGCTCTTGACGACAATGTCGGGCGCTTTCTCTTTGTAGGTGAGCCGCGATTGCAGGATCAGGTTCTCCTGGCGCAACTGGCGCTTCTCGTAGGCCTTGTTGATGATGGCCTCAAGCTCGCGGATATGGCAGGGCTTGGTGAGGTAGTCGTAAGCGCCGAGCTTCATGGCTTGCAGCGCCGTTTCGACGGTCGCGTGGCCGGTCATCATCAGCACTTCGGGCGGCTGCTCCTGCTGGCGCAGCTCGCGCAGCACCTCGATGCCCCCTATGACGGGCATCATTATGTCGAGCAGCGCGACGTCGAACTCGGACTCGCGCGCCGCCCTCAAGGCCGCCTCGCCGTCGTGGACGAGCGTCACTTGATGGCCGAGCCGTTGAAGCTCCTTCTGGAGGACGATCCCCAGGTTCTTTTCGTCCTCTGCGATCAAAAGTTTGATGCTAGCGTTTGAACTCACAATGTACTCTCCATTTCTAGTATGGGGTCTGTAACTACTTTAGGAGCTTGTTCTGATTGAACCTCGGGCGAGACGGGCAGCAAAACTCTGAACGTGGAGCCGACGCCTTCGGTCGAATCGACCTCCATCTTCCCGCCGTGCTCCGAGACTATGCCGTAGCAGACCGAAAGCCCCAGCCCCGTGCCCCGGCCGAGCGGCTTGGTGGTAAAGAACGGGTCGAAAATCTTTTGCAGGTGCGAGGCCGGGATGCCGCAGCCCGAGTCCTCGAATTCGACGGCTACGGCCCGCTCGTTCTCGCAGTCCTGCCAGCGCGTGCGGATCGTGATGCGCCCGCCGTGCTCCATGGCGTCGTAGGCGTTTGAGATCAGTGCGATGAACACCTGCTTCATCTGCCCCTCGTTTACGTAGACGAGCGGGAGCCTGGCGTCCAGCTCCTTGACGACATGCATGTTGCCGATCTTCGGGTGGTGCTTAACCAGGTGCAAGGTCCGCTCTATGATCTGGTTTATGTCGCTCGAATGCTTTTCGGCCTGGCGCTGGTGCGAGAATTCCAGCAGGCTGTTTGTGATCGTCTTACAGCGGAAGGCCTCGTCCCTTATGATCTGAAGGTACTCGCCGAAGTCCTGGCTCAACCCCTGGCTCTCGATCTCTTCGACGCGGACGTTCAGCGCCTCGGCGCAGGCCGCTATGGTCGCGAGCGGGTTATTCAACTCGTGGACGACCCCGGCCGCCAGTCGCCCGATCGAGGCGAGTTTTTCGGCGTGGATGACCGCCTCGTTCATCTTCTTCTGGTCCGTCACGTCCTCCCCGACCGTGATGACGTGAGTCACCTCGCAGTTATCGACGCGCATCGGAATCTTGCTGATCTTCCAGGTCTTCTTCTGATTATCGATCCAGGACTCTTGCTCGACCCGCACCATGTCGCCTGACCGAAAGACCTCTGTGAACTCGTCTTCGAGTATGCGGCGCGGCTGGCGGGCCAGCACGTGAAAGACGTTCCGGCCCAGCACCGCGTCGCGGCTCATGCCCTGCCCGCCGACCTCGCGGTTGCGGTTCCAGGCGACTATGCGCATGTCGCGGTCTACGACGTAGAGCGAGACGGGCAGCGAGTCAATTATCTTTTCCGTGAACCGCTTCTGCTCCTCGATCTCGCGGGTGCGGCGCGACACTTCGACGGCCAGGTTGATCGAAGTGTCTTTCGTGCGCTGATAAAGCTCCGTATTGCGTATGGCGAGGCTCAGTTGTTGAGCGACCGCGCCCAGCAGCTTCTGGTCGTCGGAGTTGATCGAGCGAGGTTTGCGGCTTGCGCAGATGAGCAGCCCCATCAGCCGGTCGTCGAACATCAGCGGCACGACCGTCTCTATCGAGATGCGCGGGTTCGTCAGGAATCGCTCCGCCACGCGCGTCTCGATCGCCGACTGGATGGCGAAGTCGGCCCGGTCGAGGTACGCCCTCACCCTCTCGGCGTTGTACCAGTCGTCGGACCCGTGGTCCTCGCCGTGAAGCCGCGAGTAGATGGCCGAGACTGGCTCCTCGTCTTCCGAGTTCGCACGCACCACGACGGCGCACACGTCGCACTCAAGGCTCTTACCCACGGTGAAGACCGCGTAGCCGAGGAGCTCGTCCATCTCAAGCGAGGTCATCAGGTTGTTACCCAGGTTGTAGACGAACGACAACTGGGCCGCGCTCTTTTTCGTCTCGACGTAGAGCCTCGCGTTTTCGAGCGCGACGCTCAACTGGTTGCAGATCGTTGCCAGCAGTTCGGCCTGCTGGCGCGGCAGCGAGTTTTGATTGCGAGTGAACAGGCAGATCGCGCCAATCGTCTTGCCCTTCAGCCCGACGGGCGCGCAGACCATGCTGCGGACGTCATTCAGGATCTCTCCCGCCAGCCCTCTGCGCGCGGACGGCGGCAGCGGCTCAAGCAGCAGGTGTTTGTCGTCCATCAGCGGCGCGGTGCGCGAATAGAGATCGAGCAGGCTGCTCACGCACTCCTCGGTCGCGCTGAACCCCTCCGAGGCGACTACGGCCACGGCCTGGTTACCGGCCGAGCGCAGATAGCCGACGCCCGCGTCTACGCTGAGGTTTTTGACTAGCACCGAGAGCGTCGCCTGGACTAAGACGTCGGGCTCAAGCGAGCTGCTGAGGACCGACGAGACGGCGTGCAAGACGTTGAGTTGCTCGAACCGCTCCGTGCGCTCGCGCTCGTTCCGCCACGCGCGCAGGTGCAGCCTTACCGAAGAGAGGAGCTCGCCCCTCTGGTAGGGCTTAACTATGTAGGCGCTCGCGCCGTTGTTGAGGCACGCGACCTTGTCCTGGGCGCGCTGGCTTTTAGAGAGTATGAGGATGGGGAGTTCTGCGGTCGCTTTCACCGCGCGGACATCGTTGCAAAAACTCATGGCCTCGGCGGCCCACTTTAAGCGGCCCAGGCTCGTGCCCGAATCGTCGTCCCCGGTTTCAATAAGCGGCCCGGTCAGGCGTGAGGCGGAGAGGTCGACGACGATCAGCGAGGCCGCCCTTGCCGCGAGGTGTGCGCGTGCGAGGTCGAAAGAGTTGATGGCGATAGCGTTATACCCCGCGACCTTTAGCAGCCGCTCCAGGGCGCTCGCCGATTTCGCCTCATCTCCCAGTACAAGTATGAGGTCAGAAAACCCGTTCGGGTCAGACATAGAAGTGCCTGCAAGGGGGAGCGGGGCAATCTGTCTAACTTCGGGGGCTGAATTTGCTTTGCAACCGTGTGGCGAGAATTTAAGTCATTTTGACTTAAGTGTCAACAGAAATAAGAGGTAAACCGAGGCGCTTTGTCTTCACTGGCCGTGTCAATTTGAACGATTCTCTGATAAATTTATACCTCGAACAAAATAAGAACTGAAAAGAGGGATTGATGAAACGATTTCTGATCGCAAGGACCGTCGCATATTTTGCCCTGGCAATATTGATCTCGGCGCTTGCCGGTTGCACGAATAATGAGAATACCGGCTCGACCGGCGCGCTTAACCCGCCCGGCACGCCCGGCGGCTCGCCCCTTGAGTCGCTCGCAAAATCGATGCGGGCGCAGCTCTCGACGAAATCATTCAGGGCGCGCATCAGTTCTTCCAATCCGAACATGCCGGGCGAGACCGTCGTCGAATACGTCGCGCCCGACCGCCTGCGCATGACCAACCCCGTAAGCGAGATGATCGCGGTCGGCGCGGACACGTATACCCGACAGGCCGGCGGGCAGTGGCAGAAAGCCCCTATCAACGCCAACGAGATGGCCGCCAAATTCAGGGACCCGAAGCTGATCGACGAATTGGAGAAGAACTACAACGTGGCGTTAGTTGGGCCGGACACGCTGGACGGCGTTCCGATGATGGTTTACGAATACACGCCCAAATCGCCCACGCCCCAGACGCCCGCAGGTAAGACGAAAGTCTGGATCGGGACCGACGACAGCCTGCCGAGGAAGATA
>DATENM010000016.1 GCA_035275065.1 Blastocatellia bacterium | reverse complement strand
GCGCGGCAACATCAAGCAGGTGACGGCGGCGCAGGTCGGCGGGCTGATCGAGGCGGTGGCGGGCGAGGCGTCGTTCAAGCGGCGGGTCGAGGCGATGAGCCGCACCTTCCGTGACATCGAAGACTCCGGCATCGGCGTCCGCACTGTCGAAGGGTTTTTGCAAGGGAATAGGGATCGCCGCCTTGAACGGCTGATCCAAGGCGTGTCCTGAGCACGGAGATGAGGTAAACCAATGGCGGCGATTGTGCTGTTTCCATTTCCTGCGTTCGGGCACCTCAACCCGACGCTGAAGCTGGCGAGGGCGTTGCAGCGGGCCGGCCATCAGATTTGCTACCTCGGGCTGGCCGACTTCGAGGAGTACGTGCGCTCGCAGGGGTTTGACTTCATCCCCATCCTGGCGAGCCCTCCGGCAGGCGCCGCTTCGGGCGACGCGCCCGCGCGCTTGCAGGTGAACCCGCTAGAGATCGTAGGCATTGGCGAAGGCGGCCAGACGAGCGAGATCAATAACGCGCTCCTTAAAGAGATTGCCGCGGAGCTGAAACCAATCATCCGGAAAAGGAAGCCTGACCTCCTGATCGTCGACTACCTGATCGGCGGCTTTGGTTATATGGCGTCGCAAGAATTGGGCATCACCAGCGCACTGATTGATTCGACCATTGTCGAAGGACTGATGTTAGGGGAGCCCGCGCCGGAAACAGTAAAGCGCAAACTGCCTGTGCTGGTGATGTGCCCGGACGCACTGGATTTCCCCGGCCCGTGGAGGCAACCCCATCGTCACTACATCGAGCCGTCGGTTGATTTGCAGCGCCAGGAGTTGCAGCCCTTCCCTTGGGACATGCTCGACCCGTCGAAGCCGCTCATCTACTGCTCGTTCGGCAGTCAAGCGTATGTCTACAAGCACAGTATCAAGATTTTCCGCGCGGTGATCGAGGCGGTCGGCGAGAGGCCAGAGTGGCAGTTGGTGCTGGCGGTCGGGCCTTACCTCAAGACGGAAGCGTTCGCGCCGCTGCCCGACAACGTGCTGGTGGTCAACTGGGCACCGCAGTTGAAGCTGCTGGAGCGGGCGGCAGTGATGATCACGCACGGCGGCATGGGTGCGGTCAAGGAGTGCATCTTCTTCGCCGTGCCGATGATCGTCTTCCCGTGCCGCTGGGACCAGCCGCACAACGCGGCGCGGGTGGTACACCACGGGCTGGGGCTGCGCGGCGACATCAGCGACGGGTCGGTCGGGCAGGTGCGGCGGCTGCTTGAGGAGCTGAGCGGCAGCGGCCAGTACAAGGCGCGGGTGGCGGCGATGAGTCGGACCTTCCGCGAGGTCGAAGACTCCGGCATCGGCGTCCGCACCGTCGAGGGGTTTTTGCAAGAGACTCACCTCCGGAAGCCTGCCGGGCAGACGCGATGATGCTGGCATAGATAAAGGGCAAACCAATGGCGACGGTGATGTTCTGTCCATTTCCTGAATTCGGCCATCTCAACCCGACGCTGAAGCTGGCGAGGGCGTTGCAGCAAGCCGGCCACAGGGTCTGCTATCTCGGGCTGGCCGACTTCGAGGAGTACGTGCGCTCGCAGGGGTTTGACTTCATCCCCATCCTGGCGAGCCGTTACCCCAGAGGGGCTTCGGGCATGCGTTCCGCCGAGATGAAAATTGGCCGCTTCGAGTTAATCATGCTTGAAGAACAGCAGGCGGATGCCCAGGTGACGTCAATGCCCTTCAAGGGGGTTAAGGGCGAGATCGGAGAGATCTTCCGGGATAACCAACCTGATCTGTTGATCGTAGACTTCCTGATCGGCGGCCTGGCCTATGTCGCGGCCCAGGAGTTCGGCGTTGCGAGCGCTGTGTTATGCGTCACCCTGCTTGAAGGGTGGATGCTGGGAGAGCCGGCGCCGGGAACCGTGGGATGCGAGTTGCCTGTGCTGGTGTTATGCCCGCAAGCCTTCGACTTCCCCAGCACGCCGAAGAAAGCCAACCGCCACTACATCGAGCCGTCGGTTGATTTGCAGCGCCAGGAGTTGCAGCCCTTCCCTTGGGACATGCTCGACGCGTCGAAACCGCTCATCTACTGCTCGCTCGGCAGTGAATCGCACCTATATGAGCAGAGTCCTGAGTTTTTCCGCGCGGTGATCGAGGCGGTCGGCGAGAGGCCGCAGTGGCAGTTGGTGCTGGCGGTCGGGCCTTACCTGAAGGCGGAAGCGTTCGCGCCGCTGCCCGACAACGTGCTGGTGGTGAACTGGGCACCGCAGTTGAAGCTGCTGGAGCGGGCGGCGGTGATGATCACGCATGGCGGCCTGGGGGCGGTCAAGGAGTGCATCCTGCTGGGCGTGCCGATGATCGTCTTCCCCTGCCGCTGGGACCAGCCCTTCAATGCCGCCCGCGTCGTGGCGCACGGGCTGGGGCTGCGCGGCAACATCAAGCAGGTGACGGCGGCGCAGGTCGGCGGGCTGATCGAGGCGGTGGCGGGCGAGGCGTCGTTCAAGCGGCGGGTCGAGGCGATGAGCCGCACCTTC
>DATENM010000015.1 GCA_035275065.1 Blastocatellia bacterium | reverse complement strand
GCGCGGCAACATCAAGCAGGTGACGGCGGCGCAGGTCGGCGGGCTGATCGAGGCGGTGGCGGGCGAGGCGTCGTTCAAGCGGCGGGTCGAGGCGATGAGCCGCACCTTCCGTGACATCGAAGACTCCGGCATCGGCGTCCGGATTCTTGAGCGAATCATGCGGGATTTCCCAAACTCATCAAGCCCGCCGGCAGCGCCTATGGGGCGACGCCATTCACTTTCAGTCTCCTGACCGCTGTGGTCGTGCCGTCTGCTCACTCGGCTCGTGGCGCTCCTTTCTTCCGTCGAGGCTTTTATGGCAAACATCCTGTTTATGCCGGTCCCTGAGTTCGGGCATATGAACCCTCCCCTTAAACTGGCAAAGTCGCTACAACAACGCGGCCACCGAGTTTATTACATCGGGTTCTCGGACTTTGAAGACTACGTGCGCGCGCAGGGGCTTGACTACATCTCTATCTTTAAGGACCGCTACCCGAAAGGCTACCTGGCGGCGAAGGCCGACAAGCAGGCCAGCATGAAGACCGACCGACTGAGCCTACTGTTTATGGAGGCCAGGGCACGCCAGGACCGGATTGCTCTGGACCCGCTGGCGGCATTCGAGGAGGAGGTTGCGCAGGTCTTCCAGGCCGTTCCGCCGGACCTGTTCCTGGTCGATAATATGCTGCGTGATCTGGCGGCAAGCGTCGCTCATCACCTCGGCGTCCCGACAGTTCGCCTTTCGCTACACTTCGAGGAGGCGCGGGTCGCTCTGGCCGAGCGCGGTCGGACGCCGCCGCCAGAGAAGCTGCCGGCCATCATTCTGTGTCCGAAAGAGTTCGATTTTGTGCACTCGCCGATGAAAGAAAATTACCATTACCTTGAAGCTTCAATCGAAGTCGAAAGGAAAGAATTCAGCGCGTTTCCTTGGGAGAAGCTCGACGACAGCCGCCCGCTCATCTACTGCTCGTTCGGCAGCCAGTGCCATCAGTACAAGCAGAGCGAGGCGCTGTTCGGTGCGATCATCGAGGCGGTCGGCGAGAGGCCGCAGTGGCAGTTGGTGCTGGCGGTCGGGCCTTACCTGAAGGCGGAAGCGTTCGCGCCGCTGCCCGACAACGTGCTGGTAGTGAACTGGGCACCGCAACTGAAGCTGCTGGAGCGGGCGGCGGTGATGATCACGCACGGCGGCCTGGGGGCGGTCAAGGAGTGCATCTTCTTCGCCGTGCCGATGGTCGTCTTCCCCGGCAACTGGGATCAGCCCTACCACGCGGCAAGAGTCGCCCACCACGGCATCGGCCTGCGCGGGAATAGTCACGGCGCATCTGTCCGCGACATTCAGAGAATGCTCGACGCGGTGATGGGCGACGTGTCGTTCAGGCGGCGGGTCGAAGCGATGAGCCGCACCTTCCGCGACATCGAAGACTCCGGCATCGGCGTCCGAACGGTGGAGCAGCTAATGGCTGACCTTCAGGGCCAACGCGCCCGCGAAGCAGCCGCGCCAGACCAGACGCAGGACCATCTTTCAGGCCAGGCGGGCAGCGCCGCACGGCGGCCGCCGGCCCTATGACCTCCGGCTGAATCCAGGCCCACTCGTCCGCCGGGCCGCGGCTTGCAGCCCCTAGGGCGTAACCGCGGGGACCGAGAATAAGGAAAGCATGGCTACGATCACTTTCTTTCCGCATCCTGAATTCGGGCACCTGAATCCTCCGCTGAAGCTCGCCCGGAGCTTGAAACAAAGGGGCCATCGCGTCTACTACATTGGTCTGCCAGACTTCGAGGATTATGTCCGCTCTCAGGGGGTGGAGTACAGGCCCATCTTTGAGAAACGGTGCCCCAGGGGCTACCTGAAACGGCGTGCGAGTGAGAAGGCCGAGCGGGACCTGGATAATCTGAGCCTGCTTCTCTGGGAGGCAGCCGAAAGCAAGGACGCCGCCTTCGATCTCTTCAAAGAGATGGAGAAGGAGTTCGCGGGATTGCTAGCCGACGGGGCTCCCGATCTCATGATCATTGATTTTAAGCTGCGCGACCTGGCGGCGCTGACCGTCAAAAAATTCGGCTTGCCCACCGCCATCCTTTCGGTGACGCTGATCGACCTCGCTCCGCTCGGTGCCGTTGAAACTAGCAAGGCGGCCCACAGCGGACTGCCTGAACTATTTCTGTGTCCCAAAGCGTTCGACTTTCCGTCCGCAACAAAACCTCACCGTCACTACATCGAAGCGTCCATCGAATTGGGGCGCAGGGAAGCCTACGACTTCCCCTGGGAGAAGCTGGATGACAGCCGCCCGCTCATCTACTGCTCATTCGGCAGTCAGCCCTATCAGTACGAGCAGAGCGAGGCGCTGTTCGGTGCGATCATCGAGGCGGTCGGCGAAAGGCCAGAGTGGCAGTTGGTGCTGGCGGTAGGCACGCATTTGAAGGCGACGCATTTTAATCCGCTGCCCGACAACGTGCTGGTGGTCAACTGGGCACCGCAACTGAAGCTGCTGGAGCGGGCGGCAGTGATGATCACGCATGGCGGCATGGGTGCGGTCAAGGAGTGCATCTTCTTCGCCGTGCCGATGATCGTCTTCCCGTGCCGCTGGGACCAGCCGCACAACGCGGCGCGGGTGGTGCATCACGGGCTGGGGCTGCGCGGCGACATCAGCGACGGGTCGGTCGGGCAGGTGCGGCGGCTGCTGGAGGAGCTGAGCGGCGGCGGCCAGTACAAGGCGCGGGTGGCGGCGATGAGTCGGACCTTCCGCGAGGTCGAAGACTCCGGCATCGGCGTCCGCACCGTCGAAAACATCCTGAGCGATTATCAGCATCGCCGGCCTGCGCTGTCGGCTCGATAACCTGCCGCGCATGGGGCTTCTCATGCGTGAGTGACAACAGAAGAGGAGTCGAATCGTGGAGTCGAGAAAGCCTGAGATGAATAGAACAGAAGACGCAGCCAGCCGAATTGCCGGCCTGTCGCCGGCCAAACTCGCGATGCTTGCCCGTCGGCTCAAAGAAAAAAAGAAGCCGACCGAACGCCCCCCGCTCATTCCGCGCAGGGAAGCATCCGAAACGGTTATTCCGCTCTTGCCGAGCCAACAAGGCGTGTGGCTGATCAGCCACTTGCAACCGGAAATGCCGTTCTACAACCTGCCGGGGTCCTGGCCCTTCAAGGGCAAGGTCAATCTGGCTGCGCTGGAACAGGCGCTGAACGAGACCGTGCGGCGGCATGAGATATTGCGCACCAGCTTTCCCGCCGTCGGCGGGGAGCCCGTGCAGGCCATCACCCCGGCGGAGCTGCTGAGCGTGCCGCTGGTTGACCTGCGCGGCCTGTCGCCGGTTGAACGCTGGAAGCAGGCCACGCGGCTTGGCATGCAGGAAAAGCTGCGCCGGTTCGACCTACAGAAAGAATGTCCGCTGCGCATGACGTTTCTGAGTCTGGACCACGATGAGCTGGTGCTTCTGCACACGGTCCATCACATCGTCTTTGACGCGGGGTCGGCCGCCGTCTTCATGACGGAGCGCGAAGGCTTATATAAAGCCTTCGTCAAGGGCGCGCCTTCGCCTTTGGTCGAGCTGCCGGTTCAGTGTGGTGATATTGCCCTCTGGCACCAGCGGTGGATGCAGGGCGAAGAGGCGGCGGCGCATCTTGCATACTGGCGGGAGACGCTCGGCGGCAGTTGCCCTGAGCTGGAATTGCCGACGGACCGCCCGCGGACGGGGCAGCCTTTCCTGGGTGCCTGGCAGAGGACGCAACTCGCGGCCACCTTGACGGCGGCGCTCAAGAGATTGGCCCACGAAGAAGGCGCGACGCTGTTTATGACGTTGCTGGCCGGGCTGAAAGGGATGCTTTCCCGTCAAACGGGGCTGGATGACATTCGCGTCGGCACCCTCTTTTCGACGCGCAACCGCTCGGAATGCGAAGGGCTGATCGGCCCCTTTTTCAACACCTTGATCATGCGTACTCAGCTGCGCGGCTGCACGACCTTCCGCGATTTGATCAGGGCCGTCCGCCGCACGACGCTGGCCGCCTACAGTCACGCGGATTACCCGTTTGCAGAGATGGTCGAAGCCTTACGAGCCAGCGCGGACCTCGGATCGGGGCCGCCTTTCCGAATCAAGTTCGGCATGGGGCCGGCCCAATCGGGCACCGGGACAGGCGAGCTGTTCGGGATGGCGATGGAGGGATTTTCTCGCCTCACGGCCTTGGATCGGGAGCATCCATCATCGCCTGACGCGAGCCACAGCGCCGCTTTGCCGGGCCAGGAATGGCTGCCGGAGAACCGTGGCGTCCACCTCGATTACGACCTGGCCTTTTACGTTCATGAGATCGGCGATCAGATGCAGGCCCGCGTCTGGTATAACTCGAACCTCTTCAACGCGACGACCATAGCCAGGCTGTTACGCCATTTCCGCATGTTCGTGGAAGCGGTTGTCAGTCGTCCCGATCAGCCGATGGCGGCGGTCGACCTGTTGCCGCCGGCCTGCCGCCATCAACTGCTCACCGAGTGGAATGATTCGCATGCCGTGGACGATGAGGGAGAGACTTTTTTGCCCCTGTTCGCTGCCCAGGCGGAACGCACCCCCGACGCCATCGCGGTCGTCTGCCGGGACGAGCAGGTGAGCTATGGCGAACTGCATCGCCGGGCCAATCACCTGGCCTGTCATCTGCAATCGTACGGGGTCGGGCTGGAAGGCATGGTGGGCGTAGCGACAGGGCGCGGCATCGATTTCCTGACGGCTATGCTGGCGGTCTTCAAGGTCGGCGCGGCTTATCTGCCGCTTGACCCTGCCGACCCCTCTATGCGACTGCAAGAAATTCTGCGCCGAAGCCGGGCCAGCGTGATTCTGACCACAGACGAAGCCGCGCCGGAAATCGCGCGGACGCTCGCGGACATGGCCGCGGAGGAGCGCCCAGCTTTGCTGCCGGTGACTACGCCCACGCAGCGGGAGATTCCGGCGGACGCTTTCCCGGCGGCTGGCGGCCCGCGAAACCGCGCCTACGTCATATTCACCTCAGGCTCGACCGGCACGCCGAAAGGGGCCATGGTCGAGCAGGCCGGCCTGGTCAATCACTTGCGCGCCAAGGTCAGCGACTTGTGCCTGACCGCGACTGACACGGTTGTCCAAAACGCATCCGAGCGGTTCGACATATCGGTGTGGCAATTTCTCGCGGCCTTAATGGTCGGCGGGCGTGTGTGCATCATCGACGACGAGGCCGCTCATGCCCCTTTGCGCCTGCTGGCTGTCGTCGAGCGCGAAGCGGCCACCGTCCTTGAAGCGGTGCCCTCGTTAGTGGGGGCGGCCCTGGACGAGATTGAGGAGGCAGCCGCCCGCCCCAGCCTGGCCGCGCTGCGCTGGCTCCTGGTCACCGGCGAGGCGGTCGCGCCGCAAATCTGCGCCAGGTGGTTGAGCCTTTACCCCGACCGCCCGCTGCTGAATGCTTATGGCCCGACCGAATGTTCAGACGACGTGACCCACTATGCCATCGCCACCCCGCCTGCCGGCGAGGTCCTCCACATGGCGATAGGCCGGCCCGTGCGCAACACCCGGTTGTACGTGCTGGACGCCTCGCCATCGCCTGTACCCATAGGCGTGCCGGGAGAGCTTTACGTCGGCGGCAAAGGCGTCGGCAGGGGCTACCTTGATGAGCCGTCGCGAACGGCGGAAGTTTTTATCCCTGACCCTTACTCCTCGACCCCCGGCGCACGGCTGTATAAGACCGGCGACCTGGCCTGCTATCGCCCGGACGGTAATATTGAATACAGAGGCCGCCTGGATCATCAGGTAAAGATCCGCGGCTACCGCATTGAACTGGCAGAAATCGAAGTGATGCTGAGCCGCCACCCCGACGTGCAACAGGCGGTCGCCGTGGCGCGCGAAGACCGGCCCGGCGACAAACAACTGGTTGCCTATGTGGTTGCCGCCCGGCAGCCGGTGCCGACCAGCGCGGAACTGAGTCAGTTCCTGGGCGAGCGCCTGCCGGATTACATGAGGCCGGCGGCCTTCGTGATGCTGGAGTCCTTGCCGCTGACGCCGAACGGCAAACTCGACCGCCTCGCCTTGCCGGCGCCGACGGGATTGCCGCCTTCGGATGGCGAAGAATGGGTGGCCCCGGACACCCCCATCGAAAGGAGGCTGGCCGAGATATGGGCCGACATGTTTAATGGCAAGCAGGTCGGCATCTTCGATAACTTCTTCCACCTCGGCGGCCATTCCATCAAGGCGGTCAGGGTCATCAACCGCATCAACCAGGCATTCAACGTGAACCTCTCTGTACGCAATGTGTTTGAGGAGCCTACTATCGCCGGCCTGGCGCTCTTGATCGAAGAGACGCTGATAGAAAGGCTGGAGGTTGAGTAAGGGTGCGCCGCCCTGTTGTAAGCCCCGGGGCTTGATGACCCCTGGCCCCGCTCTTGTGGGTCGCCTGTTTCCGGCTTCCGCTTTGGAGTCAACATGAATCATTCAATTCAGAAAATCAGTTCGAGCGTTTCCCGACCTGGCTCGGCGCCCGCGGCGGGGCGAGCGGCGCAGAGCCGCGCGATGAATATTATCGGCATCTCAGCCGGCTACCACGATTCGGCCTGTTGCCTGATGCAGGATGGCGCGCTAGTCGCCGCCGCCCAGGAAGAGCGGTTTTCGCGGCTTAAGCATGACAGGTCGTTTCCCAGGCGGGCATTCCGATACTGTCTGGAGCAGGCCGGAATCACCATCGCCGACGTAGACTGTCTGGCTTATTACGAAGACCCCTGCCAGAAGCTGGGCAGACAGATATGGATGGGGCTGGGGCCGAGGCCATCGGCGGCCCGGCGCGAGGCGATACTTGATCGCCTCGCCCGACTCAAACCGCAGCAGGCGATCCGCCAGCTACTGGGCTACGACGGGCCTATCGAGATTTTCGATCATCACCTTTCCCACGCCGCCAGCAGCTTCTATTTCTCGGGGTTTGAAGAGGCGGCTATCCTGACCGTTGATGGCGTCGGCGACTGGCCGACGACCACTTATGGCTTCGGCGAGGGCAGCCGGATCGAGCGCCTTGAGCAAGTAGATTTCCCCGATTCTCTGGGGTTCTTCTACAGCGCCATCACCAGCTATCTAGGATTCGAGGTCAACGACGGCGAGTACAAAGTGATGGGGCTAGCGCCGTATGGCAAACCCATCTACGCCGATCAAATCCGCGAACTGGTGGAATTGCTGCCGACCGGTCAGTACCGCCTGAACATGAAGTACTTCGCTTTTCTGAACGAAGACTTCATGTACGCGGAGCCGCTCGCCGCTCTGCTCGGACAGCCGCCGCGCGAGCCAGAGTCCGAGATCAGCCAGTTCCACCAGGACGTCGCCCGCAGCGCCCAGTTCATCCTGGAAGAGATACTGCTAGAGAAGGCCCGCTATCTCTACCGCCAGGTTCCCAGTGAGAATCTCTGCATGGCAGGCGGCGTCGCTTTGAACTGTGTCGCCAATCGGCGACTCCTCAAGGATGGCCCGTTCAAAAGATTGTTCGTGCAACCCGCTGCCGGCGACGCGGGCGGCGCACTGGGGGCGGCCGCCCTGGCCCATGCGCGCCTGACGGGCGAAAGGCCGGCGCGCAAGCGGCTTGAACACGTCTACCTCGGCCCCAGCTTTTCGGGGTCGGAGGTCCATGAGTTTTTGCAGAGCACGCCGGCCCGCTACGAAGACTACAGGGGCAGGGAGAAAGAGTTGATTCGGGCGACGACCGAGCACCTCGCTAAGGGGAAGGTGATCGGCTGGTTCCAGGGACGCATGGAGTTCGGGCCGCGGGCGCTGGGGGGCCGCTCGATTCTGGCCGACCCGCGGCGGCCCGATATGCGCGACCGCATCAACGCGCTGGTGAAGATGCGCGAAGCCTTTCGCCCATTCGCGCCGGCCGTGCTGGAATCACGCAAGGCCGAACACTTCGAGCTTGACCACCCGTCGCCGTTCATGCTGGAAACCTGTCAGGTGAAATCGGCGCTCGACCTGCCGGCCATCGAGCACGTTGATGGGTCGGCGCGCGTGCAGACCGTCGCGCCCGAGGTCAATCCGCGATTCGCGGCCTTGCTCGAAGAGTTCCATCGTCGCACAGGCTGCCCCATCCTGCTCAACACGTCCTTCAACATGCGGGGCGAGCCAATCGTTTGTAGCCCGGTCGATGCGATCATGTGCTTCGTGAGATCGAAGATCGACATTCTCGTGATCGAGGACTTCATCATTGAGCGGGCGAGTATTCCGCCATTGTGGAAGCTCCAGGCGCAAGGCGGGATGGCGAGAAAGGCGAACCCGGACGAGGCCATCAGCCACCTCGTCTACACCTTACTTTGAGGAGGCACGCGGCATGAACCGCCCACCGGAACTATTAAAACCTTTTGCCAATCACCTGGCGCAACTGGCCAGCTCGGACGACCGTTCGCACCTGCTGCGCCTGCTACAACTGACCGGCCTGTTCGCAGGGCCGGCCTGTGCGTGCGCCCAGCCGGAGGCCGACAGCCGGCAGCCGGCGCGAGCCTCGGATCGTATAGGAATCTGGGAGCGCAAGTCAAAGGATGGCAAATCCTACTTCGCGCGCAGCCTGGAGCGTGCGAACGAGTGGAACATGTGGGCGAATGAGGGGAGGATCGAGACGAAGGGCGCAAAGCGGCGCATCGTCCTGATCGGCGAGTCGGTCGCTCGCGGCTACCTCTATGACCCGCTCTTTACGCCGGCCAAGGTCCTTGAACAGATCCTTAAGCCCTATTTCCCCGAAACCGGCGTCGAGGTCATTGACCTGGCGCGGTTGAGCCTTCTGCAAGACCAACTGCTGGAACTGGCCGAATCGGCGCTCGTGCTCGAACCGGACGCGGTGGTGATCTTTGCCGGAAACAACTGGGGGCTTGGTTTTTCAGCCTCCGTCAATGACCCGGATTACCGGCGCTCCGTATCGACGGTGGCGCGGCAGGCGGGGGTCGCCGGCTTGAAGCGTTTCGCCGAAGAGCGGCTGCAACGAGAGATTCAAAATCTGGTTGAGGCGGTCGCGTCGCTTTATCAATCCAGAGGCATCCCGTTTTTCTGGATCGTCCCGGAATTTAACCTCGGCGATTGGCGCGACCCGGAAACCAATGCGCCTTATCTCCAGGCAGGCGCGAACCGGGACTGGCTGGCGCTGTGGCAGCAATCGCGCCAGGCTCTGCAAAATGGCGACACGGCGGCGGCGCGGGCGACGGCTGAAAAGATGGTCGAGCTTGACCAGGGCGTCTGTGTCGCCGGCTTGTACCTGCTCGCCGAATGCAGCCGTCGGGCAGGAGACCGGCAGGCGGAAAGGCATCACCTGGAGCGGGCGCGGGACGCGTTGATCTGGGACAACACGGGATACGTGCCTTCAAGGTCCTACACGGTCGTGCAGGAAACGCTGCGCGAAGAAGCCGGAAAGCGCGGCAGCGAGATCGTCGATTTACCCCTGGCATTCAATGAATACCTGAAGGGCGAATTGCCGGACCGCCGGCTCTTCGTCGATCATTGCCATCTGACCAGCGACGGGATTCGCCTGGCCATGTCGGCCACCGCCGCGCGCCTGCTGCAAAGGCTGACCGGGGCGGCACCGCACTGGAGCGCCCTGGCCGACAGACGCATCGCCCCGCCCGCCGACGTCGAAGCCGAAGCGGCTTTCCTGGCCGCGGTGCATAACGCGCACTGGTGGCAGTCCGGCGACCTGGTCGATCATTTCTGTCAGCGGGCGGTGGATCACTCGCCGAAGGTGGCGCAGATGATCACCACCTTCAGTGAGCTCCAGACACGGCGACCGCCCATGTTGATGAGCCGTTCGGCAGAACAATTCGCCAAGCTGGGGGCCGGACTAATCCAGTTCTATACGGTCCAATACAGCAAACACCTGCTCGACGAGGTATTTCTCAATGCCATTGAGCGCGCCGCCCGAAGACTCGGCGTGGACCGAGGGCGGCTGGAGAAATTGCAGCAGCAGGAACACAGCGTCGCGCGCAAAGACAATAACCTGCTCGATTATTACTACTGCTCGGCGGCGCGGCAGCCGAGAGAGTTGATGTGGGCTTTTGCCGTGCAGGGGCTAAGCCCGCTGCTGCGCATGCGCAGTGATTATTATAAAGCCTACGGGCAGACCTCGCGGTTCATCTTTGTCGGCGAATCGGACTGTCCGGTCGGGCTGCGCCTGACTTGCAGGCTGCCGCGCGGCGGTCGGGCCGAAGGCGACATTGCCGTTGAAGTGAACGGTACGCCGCTCGGCGAGCTTGCCGTCACCCGCGACTGGCAGAGCTGGCAGATCACGGTCGGCGAGGCCCTGGTGCGCGACGGTCTGAATGAAGTCGTCATCCATTGGCCGCTGCCCGAGTTTCCCGAAGGGCAGCAGCTCGACGCTACCTTTGAGCACCTCGTCGATGAGGGGACCTACCCTGACTTTTACCCTGTCTTCGGCGAAATCCATGCCTTCGTGGCGGCCGACGCGCGGAAAGCGCGGGCCGGCGCGGCGGCCTAGCCGAACCAACCTTTCAAGTCGTCAGCAGCTAAGCGTAAATACGCATCGCACAGGCGCGGGAGACCGCCGCCGATTGTGGAGGGAATATGGAGTACGCCGAATACATCAATCAGATCGCTTTCAAGATTCTTCAGCCCGACGTGCCGGTGGCTGACTTCATCAAAACCAACGCCTGGGTGAAGCGGTACATCACTTCGGCCCAATCGACGGGCGAGCTGGAGGTGATGAATACAGAGATCCCCGGCGGCGACCGCGAGAGGATCAGGAGGCTCGGCCACCTGCTCAGCATTCCCCGTATGTCGACGTTTGCCATCGGCGCCATCATTAACAAGGCGGTGTCATTGATGCCGGATGATCTGGCCTATGTCAACGTCGGCGTGTGGAACGGCTTCACCCTGTTATCCGGCATGATAGACAACCCGGAGAAGACCTGCGTCGGGATAGACAACTTCTCCCAATTCGGCGGGCCGCGCAAAGCCTTTCTAGAACGGTTCAACCAGCACAAGAGCCGCCGCCACTCTTTTTATGATATGGATTACAGAGATTATTTTCGTCAATTCCACCGCGGGCAGATCGGGGCATACCTCTATGACGGCGAGCACAGCTATGCAAACCAGTACGAAGGCTTGCAGGTGGCCGAGCCTTTCTTCGCCGACGGCTGCCTGGTCTTCGTCGATGACACGAACTGGACCGAGCCGAAAAGCGCGACGCTCGATTTCATCTCGCAAAGCGCGAATGATTACGACATCCTCCTCGACGAAGTGACCTGCCAGAACCGCCACCCGACGTTTTGGAATGGCTTCATGGTTTTACAGTGTCACAAGAAAAAGGGGCAATAAAAGGGCATCCGGTCGGCACCTCGTAAGCGGCTTAGCAGCGCTTAGTCGGCTGCTGGCCGGTGTGGTATAGTCAGTTAATTAGCTTTAAAGGGCCGCCCGTGCGCGCCGGCATGCGCGCGGCGACGTCGTCGCGCCGCGGCAGCCGGGCGTCGCCGCGCGGCGGGAGGAGACCAAGATGGAAACCATTCTTCAGGACCTGCGCTATGGTGTGCGCGTGCTTGCCAAGAACCGACTCTTCACCTTCCTGACGGTGATCACGTTAGGCTTTGGCATCGGCGCTAATTCGGCCATCTTCAGCGCCGTCCATGCCGTGCTGATGCGGCCCTTGCCCTTCGAGAACCCCGACGAACTGGTGAGAATATTTTCCTATAATCAGGCCGGCAAGATTGGCGTCACCTCCTGGAAGGACCTCCAAGACTGGCAGAAGAACGCGCAGAGCTTTGCCGAGATAGCCGTTTACAGCGCCGGCGAGAATGCGGTAATCGGGCCGAACGGGCCGGATAAACTGAAGACGGCTGACGTTTCGGCGAGTTTCTTTGATCTGCTGGGGGTCAAGCCGATCATCGGACGGGCCTTTTTGCCCGAAGAGGATGGGCACAGTGGCGACAACCGCGTCGTGATACTCGGAGAGGGGTATTGGCGACGGCAGTTCGGCGCTGACCCCAATGTGCTGGGGCAGCTACTGGTCATTGATGATTACAACACCAGAATCGTCGGCGTTGTCCCGGACCAGTTCAATACGCTGGTCGGCCCCGCCCAGATGTGGTTCGCATGGCCCGCCAAAGACGAGCCGCGCGACTCTCGTCACCTGCCGGTGATTGGCCGTTTGAAAGCGGGCGTCTCGGTCAAGCAGGCTGACAGCGAAATCAATGCGCTGAGCGCGAGCCTCACGCAGATGTACCCGGACACCAACCGCGAGGTCGGGGCGCGGGTCGAGTCTCTGAAAGAGACGATCATCGGCGACATCAACTTAATCCTGATGATCCTATTTGCCGCCGTCGGGCTGGTCTTGTTGATCGCATGCGCCAACGTCGCCAACCTGATGCTGGCCAAGGCCGCGGCGCGCGCGCAGGAGATTGCCATTCGCTCGGCCCTCGGGGCGAGCCGCAAGCGGCTGCTGCGCCAGATCCTGACCGAGTGCCTCCTGCTGGCTACGCTCGGCGGCGGGCTCGCTTTGCTCTTGGCCTCTCTGGCCATCAAGTTCCTGATCATGATGAATCCCGGCGATATCCCCCGCCTCAACGAGACCGGCGTGAACGGCAGCGTGATCGCCTTCACGGTCTTGTTATCGCTCGTCAGCGTACTGATCTTCGGGCTGACGCCGGCGCTGCGGTTATCAAAGACGGATTCCAACGGGATGCTCAAGGAATTCGGGCGCGGGATTAAGGGAAGCCGGAGCAGCGCACGGGTGCGCAGCCTACTTGTCATGACCGAACTGGCGCTCTCGCTTGTGGTGCTGATCGGGGCCGGCTTACTAGTGCGCAGCTTTTACCTCCTGATCTCGATCAAGCCCGGCTTCAACCAGGAGCAGGTCGTCACGGCAACCGTGTCACTGCCGAACTCTCGATACCCCAAGCCCGAATCAAGAAAGTTGTTCTACGATCAGCTCGTCAGCCGGCTTGAATCCCTGCCCGGAACGCAATCAGCCGCCCTCTGCACAACGCTGCCTCTGGGCGGCAGCGGGATCAGTGACTGGTGGGGGTTCGTCCAGGAGGGCCATGTCTATAAGGCGGAGCAGAAGACCTTCGCTCAGTGCCGGCGAATCAGCCCCGGTTACCTGCAAACCATGCAGATACCGCTGATCGCCGGGCGTGATTTCAGTCAAGCCGACGGCGAGAACGCGCAGCCGGTTCTGGTCGTCAGTCAAACGATGGCCCGCAAGGTGTGGCCCGATGAGAGCCCGGTCGGCAAGCGGTTGGTCTTCTCAGCCAACGGCCCTCCTTATGAGGTCGTCGGCCTGGTCGGCGATGTCAAACGCGCCGCCCTCGACGATGCAGACGATATGGCGTTCTATATACCGCTGGCCCAAAGCCCTGCGCGGTTTCTGGTCATCGTCGCACGCACGTCGGCAACGCCGGCTAGTCTGAGCGGCCCGATCAAATCGATGGTGGCGGGAATAGACGATAAACTGCCGGTCGCCAATCTCTCCACCATGGAGAACTTCCTGGATACCTCGTTAGCCAAGCGCCGGTTCATCCTGCTCATCTTCTCCGTGCTTGGCGGGCTGGCGCTACTACTGGCCGCCATAGGAACGTATGGGGTGATGTCTTACTCAGTCATCGAGCGCACGCAAGAGATTGGCATACGTCTGGCTCTGGGAGCGTCGCGAAGGAATATCCTCCTGCTGGTGACCGGCCAGGCAGTCAGGCTCGCCGGCATAGGAATTGTAATCGGGCTGGTGGTGGCATATGTTTCCACACGGCTGCTGGCATCCTACCTGTTCAAGGTTAATCCCGCAGACCCTGTGGTATTCGCCTTCACCGCAATTTTTCTCGTGGTCGTCTCGCTGGTCGCGGCCTCGCTGCCAGCCCTAAGGGCAACCCGGGTAGATCCCATGCGCGCGCTGAGGTCCGAATGAAGCGGGCTGGGGCAGGCCGTCGCCTTCCGCGCGGCCTGCCCCTGGCTCGGTGATCGCCTCCCGCATTGGACTCACCGCCCCGGGACAAAGACACTCATTACCCTACACGCTGAAGCGAAGGGGGTTCTTCTCCCGATCCTAACGAATCGGGCACGGCTGGCGTCCGCCTGCCTGTGCTGTCGGTTTCGCCGGCCTTCCTTCCTCACCGCTTGACGTCAGGAAGGCCGCGCTGCCCGGTCGAATGCCACCGAAGTCAGATCATTCTCAGGCAAGTGATGTCTGGGTGAAGCTCGGATCAACATCGAAAAAATGGGGGTAACGAAGGTGAACGAGAGCGAAGCGAAATACGAGTTCGCGGCCTCTTACGCGCAACAGCGCCTGTGGCTGCTCGACCGCCTGGAGCCGGGCCGGGCCATCTACAACATCCCGCTCGCCTACCGCCTGCACGGCCGC